>DATEOM010000586.1:0-17817 GCA_035274105.1 Microbacterium sp. | reverse complement strand
CTGGACCGTGTCGCCGACGTTCTTGAGCCAGCGGGTGACCGTTCCCTCGGTCACGCTCTCGCCGAGAGCGGGGAGGACCACGGATGTGCTCATGAGGATGTCTCCTTCTGAAGAAATATCGGATCTAGCTTAGTGATGGGGCGCGGCCCGAAGGGTCACAGGGCGTGCAGCGGCTTGCCCGCGAGGGCGAGGAAAGCCTCGCCCAGCGCTTCGGACTGGGTCGGGTGCGCATGGATGAACGGTGCGATGTCTTCGGGGTGGGCCTCCCACCCCACGACGAGCTGCCCCTCGGTGATCAGCTCGCCGACGCGGTCGCCGATCAGGTGGATGCCGAGGACCGGCCCCTCCTTCGCGCGGACGACCTTGACGATCCCGCTCGTGCCGAGGATCTCGCTCTTGCCGTTGCCCGCGAGGTTGTACTCGTACGCCACGATGCCGTCCGCGCCGTGGGCGTCGGCCGCCTGCGCCTCGGTGAGGCCGACGGATGCCACCTCGGGGTGGCTGTACGTGACCTTGGGGATGTGGGCGTCGGGGATCACGACGGGCGAGAGACCGGCGATCTCCTCGGCGACGAAGATGCCCTGCTGGAAGCCGCGGTGGGCGAGCTGGAGCCCGGGAACGATGTCGCCGACCGCCCACACGTGGTCGACGCCGGTGCGGAGGCGCTCGTCGGTGATGACGAAGCCGCGGTCGATCGTCACGCCCGCCTCCTCGTAGCCGAGGCCCGCGGTGGCCGGCCCGCGCCCGACGGCGACCAGCAGGTGGTCCGCGGTGAAGGTCTTGCCGTCCTCGAGGGTCACGGTCACGGCGTCGGCGGTCTGCGTCGCGCTCTGGAATCGCACGCCGAGCGAGTACTGGATGCCGCGGCGCCGGAACGCGCGCTCGAGGCCCTTGCTGAGCGCCAGGTCCTCGTTCGGCACGAGGTGGTCGAGCGCCTCGACGATCGTCACCTCGGCGCCGAAGGAGCGCCAGACGCTCGCGAACTCCACGCCGATGACGCCACCGCCGAGGATCACGACGCTGCCCGGGATCTCGTCGAGTTCGAGCGCGTGCTCGCTGGTGAGGATGCGGCCGCCGATCTCGAGCCCGGGCAGCGTCCGGCTGTACGAGCCGGTCGCCAGCACGACGTCGGTGCCACGGTAGAGGTCGTCGCCGATGCGGACGGCGGGACCCGCCTCGAGGCGCCCCTCCCCGTTCACGACGGTGATGCCGCGGGCCTTGACCAGGCCCTCGAGTCCCTTGTACTTCTTCGCGACGATGCCTTCGCGGTAGGCGCGCACGCCCGCCGGGTCGATGCCGTCGAAGGTCGCCCGGATGCCGATGGCAGCAGCATCCCGTGCCGTCTCGGCCACTTCGGCCGCGTGCAGCAGCGCCTTCGTCGGGATGCAGCCGCGGTGCAGGCACGTCCCACCCACCTTGTCCTGCTCGACAAGCGCGACGGTCTTGCCGAGTTCCGCGGCGCGCAGCGCGGCCGCATAGCCGCCGCTTCCACCTCCGAGAACGACGAGATCGAAGGAGTGGTCGGTCATCGTGCCTCCTCATCGAGGTCGGTCATGACGAAGCGGATCAGGCTGCGCACGGTAGCGGCAGTCGGTCCCTTGTCGGTGATGCCGTACGGCGCGCCCTTGTGGGTCCCGCTGCCGGCGATGTCGAGATGCACCCAGGGGATTCGGGGTGCATCGGGTTCGTCGCTCGCACGGCCGACGAAGTGACGCAGGAACAGTCCTGCGAAGAGCGAGCCGCCCGCAGGGTCGCCGATCTTGGCGTTTTGCAGGTCGGCGATGGCGGAGTCGAGCTCCTCCACCATGTGGGCGGGAAGCGGCAGCTGCCACGCGGGCTCGCCGGTCTCGGCGGCCGCCGACAGATAGGCGGCCACGGCGTCGTCGTCGCCCATGACGCCGGTGTGGCGCGTGCCGAGGGCGATGAGGATCGCACCGGTGAGCGTGGCGACGTCGACGATGACGTCGGGGTTCTCGCGGCTCGCGGCGACCAGTCCGTCGGCGAGCACGAGGCGCCCCTCGGCGTCGGTGTTCAGCACCTCGACGGTGGTGCCGTCGAGCAGGCGCAGCACGTCGCCCGGGCGCGTGGCCCGGCCCGACGGCATGTTGTCGGCGACGCAGAGCCACGCGGTCACCTTGACGGGAGCGCCGACGGAAGCCGCTGCCCGCAGCACGCCGAGCACCGTGGCGGCGCCGGCCATGTCGTACTTCATGCCGACCATCGATGCGGCGGGCTTCAGCGACAGGCCGCCGGTGTCGAACGTGATGCCCTTGCCCACCAGTGCGACGTGCCTGACGGCGCCCTCGGGCGCGTACTCGAGGCGGATGAGGCGCGGCGGACGGTCGGAGCCCTGTCCCACGCCGAGGATCCCCCCGAACCCCTGCTCGCGCAGCGCCTCCTCGTCGAGCACCTCGACCGTGACCGGCAGGTCCGCCACGGCCTCGGTCGCGCGCTCGGCGACATCCGCGGGTCCGAGCCATTCGGCCGGGGTGTTCACGAGATCCTTGACGAGGGCGACGGATGCTGCGGTCTCGACGATGAGCTTCAGCGCGGCGTCGTCCGGCTCGGCGGTGCCGTGCACGACCACCCGCTGTGCGCGGGGCTTCGGCGCCTCGGTCTTGTAACCCTCGAAGCGGTAGCCGCCGAGGGCGGCACCCTCCGCGGCCGCCGTCCACAGGGACGCATCGGCGAAGGGCGCGGCGACGGCGACGGTCGCGAACCCGGTGATGGCGCGGATCGCCGCGCCGACCGCATCGCGCAGGGCCGCAGCATCCGGAGCCGAACCGGTGCCCACGACCGCCAGCGGACGTGTCGTCGCCTCCGGCGCGTACACGCGCACCCAGGCACCTGCCGCGCCGGTGAAGCCCACTCCCGACAGTGCCTCGCGCAGACCCGGCCAGTCGGCGAGGTCGGGGCTTCCGTCGGCGTCGAGCGGGGGAAGTGCGAGGAGGAGGAGATCGGCGTCGGACTCTCGGATGGGTGCAGTGCGGTACTCGAGGTCGGGGAACGACATGGTCTCCATCCTAGGGACGACGACTGTTCGCTCTGAGCGCGACGGTCGCGACCCGACGTCCGCGGACGGCTCGTAGCATGGGTGCATGCCTTTTCCCGGCCCGCTGTTCGAGCGCGCGGCGTCAGCGCCGCCCGTCCCGCGCGGGCTGCCGCTGGTGATCACCCTGACGGGGTTCACCGATGCCGGCAGCGCCGTGAGCCGTGTGATCGACTATTTCCGCGACGAGCTCTCGCCTTCGCCGCTCGCCGTGTTCTCCAACGACACGCTGCTGGACTACCGCGCGCGGCGCCCGATCGTGTCGTTCGAGAAGGACCATCTCGCCGACTACCGCCCGTCCCGCCTGGAGCTGTCGTTCGCCCACGACGCCCTCGGGCAGCCGTTCCTGCTGCTGGCCGGCTACGAGCCGGACTTCGCATGGGATGCCTTCACCGAGGCGGTCCTCGAATTCACCGAGGTGTACGGCGTGTCGACGGTGACGTGGGTCCACGCGATCCCGATGCCCGTGCCTCATACCCGGCCGATCGGCACGACGGTGAGCGGAACCCGGTCGGAGCTCACCGAGGCGCACTCGGTGTGGCAGCCCCACACGCAGGTTCCGGCGACGGCGGGTCACCTCCTCGAGTACCGCCTCGCCGCCGCGGGGGTGCGCGTCGCGGGCTTCGTGCTGCTGATCCCGCACTATCTCGGCGACACGGAGTACCCCGCGGCCGCCCTCGCTGCCCTCGACAGCCTCACCGTCGCGACCGGACTCGTGTTCGCCGGCGACGAGCTGCGCGACGAGAACCGCGAGTACCTCGAGAAGGTCACCGAGCAGATCGAGGGCAGCGACGAGCTCGCGCGCATGGTGCAGGGCCTCGAAGAGCGCTACGACGCCTACATGGCGGGATCCACGCAGGCGACGCCGATGATCCACACCGGCGACCTGCCCAGCGCCGACGAGCTGGCCGCGGAACTCGAACGGTTCCTGGCGACGCGCCCCGCGGAGGACGACAAGCGCGGCTCCTGACCGCGGCGCCCGCGCGTCGCGGAATTCGACGCCGGAGCGGGGTGTTGAGACCAGGGATGGAGGTGCGCCGGTCCCGGCAGGGCGATGCTGGCGGCGCACGGCAAGTATGAGATACTAGACGCTCTGACCCGTTGTCAACCATCTTCGTGGGGCATCCCTTCGAAGATGTGGACTTGACAAGGGTCTTACTAGTGTCCGAATCCGACCGGAGAGGCGCAGGGCGCTTCGACCGGTGAAAGGCGAAACGTGACTCCAGGCACGAACACCAAGGCTCGCTCGGCCGCGAAGGACACCGAGACGGACGAGACGAAGACCGCGGCCGCGAAGAAGGCTCCCGCGGCCAAGGGCGGCGCCAAGACCAAGGCCGCACCGAAGACCGCGTCGAAGCGCGCGAAGAAGTCGGACGAGGAGTTCGAGGACGACGTCGAGGAGCTCGACGACGACGTCGAACTCGAGGACGACGGCGACGACGCGGACAGCGACGACGCAGCGGAGGCCGGCACGCCGGCCAAGGGCGCGAAGGCCTCCGGCGACGACGCCAACGCCTCCGAGGACGAGGAGGAAGAGGAGGAGAGCACCAAGCCGGCGTTCACCGAGCCCCTCCCCACGGGTGCGATCGTCATCTCGTCCAGCGACGAGGACGACGTCCCGGTCTACTCGACCCAGATCACCGGCGCGACGGCCGACCCGGTCAAGGACTACCTCAAGCAGATCGGCAAGGTGCCGCTCCTGAACGCGGCCGAAGAGGTCGAGCTCGCGATGCGCATCGAGGCGGGTCTGTTCGCCGAAGAGAAGCTGTCGCACATGTCGGCCGCCGAGAAGACCTCCCAGCTCGGCCTCGACCTGCAGTGGGTCGCCCGCGACGGCCAGCGCGCGAAGAGCCACCTGCTCGGCGCCAACCTGCGTCTCGTGGTGTCGCTCGCCAAGCGCTACACCGGCCGCGGCATGCAGTTCCTGGACCTGATCCAGGAGGGCAACCTCGGTCTCATCCGCGCGGTGGAGAAGTTCGACTACACCAAGGGCTTCAAGTTCTCGACGTACGCGACGTGGTGGATCCGTCAGGCCATCACCCGCGCCATGGCCGACCAGGCCCGCACCATCCGCATCCCGGTGCACATGGTCGAGGTCATCAACAAGCTCGCCCGCGTCCAGCGGCAGATGCTGCAGGATCTCGGCCGTGAGCCCACGCCTGAGGAGCTCAGCCGCGAGCTGGACATGACCCCCGAGAAGGTCATCGAGGTGCAGAAGTACGGCCGTGAGCCGATCTCGCTGCACACGCCCCTCGGCGAGGACGGCGACAGCGAGTTCGGCGACCTCATCGAGGACACCGAGGCCGTGGTCCCCGCCGACGCGGTGGGCTTCACGATGCTGCAGCGTCAGCTCGAGTCGCTCCTCGACTCCCTCTCGGAGCGGGAGGCCGGTGTGATCCGCATGCGCTTCGGCCTGGGCGACGGCCAGCCGAAGACGCTCGACCAGATCGGCGACACGTTCGGGGTCACCCGCGAGCGCATCCGCCAGATCGAGTCGAAGACGATGGCGAAGCTGCGCCACCCGTCGCGTTCGCAGTCGCTGCGGGATTACCTCGAGTGAGCGAGGCGAACGACGGCAAGGCCCTCACCGTTCAGATCGAAGGCTCGTCGTTCGCCCGTATCCCGATCCGCACGCGGGTCGTGATGCCGGGCGACGACCTCGACTCCTTCGTGAAGGAGTACGCGGCGGACGTCGTCCGCGAGGGAGACCTCCTCTTCGTGACCGAGAAGATCGTCGCGATCACACAGGGCCGCTCGTACCTCGTGGAAGAGATCACGCCGCGCAAGCTCGCGCTGTTCCTGTCGAAGTACGTCACGCGCACGCCGTACGGCATCGGCCTCGGCATGCCGGAGACGATGGAGATGGCCCTCCGCGAGTGCGGCACGATCCGCATCCTGTTCGCGGCCGCCGTCTCCGCGGTGACCAAGCTGTTCGGCCGCAAGGGCGACTTCTACCGCATCGCGGGTGACAAGGCGCGGGCGATCGACGGGCCGACGTCGGGCACCATCCCGCCGTACAACAAGGCCGTCGTCCTCGGGCCCGAGCGCCCGCGCGAGGTCGCGACGCACCTCAAGTCACTTCTCGGCGGCGTGCCCGAGGTGGCCGTGGTCGACATCAACGACCTCGGCGGCAACATCCTCGGCTCCACTCTCGACAAGGCCGAAGAGAAGCGTCTCGTCTCGATCCTGAAGGACAACCCCCTGGGTCAGGGCCACCAGTCGACGCCGCTCGGCATCGTCCGCACCGTCTGACTCCGCTTCAGCAAAAGGCGCGGCATCCATCCCGGATGCCGCGCCTTTCGCGTCGCTCGCGAACCCGCGGGTCAGAAGCCGATCGCCTCGCGATAGCGGGCCTTGTGGCCGGTGCGGATGCCGGTGACGCTCGGCTTGTTCTCGTACACACCGGCGCCCCAGTTGCCCTCGACGAGCACCGGGCCGTCCGGCGAGACGACGATGTCCCAGCCGACGTACTGGATCTGCGGCACGACGCGCGCGACCTTGTCGACGAACGCCTTGACCTCGTCGATCATGGGCAGCTGGAAGTCCGCGATGACGAAACCGCTGTCGGGGTGCTTCTCGTGGACGTGGCCGTGCGAGTCGTAGCCCGGGCCCACGGCATGGCCGTTCTCGTCGAGCATCGTGTAGAAGCCGCCGAACGTCATCTGATCGCTCACGGCACCGCGGCCGAACTTCTGCGCCATCGCCAGGATATGGGTCCGCTCGCCGTCGAAGAACGCGGTGACCCGGGTGGTGTTCACCGTTCCCGGACACACCGCGGCGAGGTCGGCGTGCTGGCGGATGACCTCCTCGATGAGGAGCTCGCCGCGGGAGAGCAGACCGCGGTGGAAGTCGTCCCAGTCGGAGACGTCCTCCGCGTGGTAGCGGTGCACGCCCGTGCCCGCCTGGCCCACCGGCTCCTTCGTGACGATCGTGCCGTGCTTCTCGGCGAAGGCCCGGACCGCGTCGCTGTTGCCCTCCTCCACGACCATCCAATCCCGTCGGAGGTGTTCGCTGAACGTGCGGTCGAACTCCACCTTGTCCTGGAACCGGCCGCGGTACGCGGGGTCGTCGTACTTCTGCGACAGCTCGTTCGACACCGGATGCGTCATGTAGGTCGCCCGCTCCGCGCGGTTCAGGATCGCGAAGTCGTAGTCGACGTAGTCCTGGAAGCCGACCTGCTTGAACCCCGCCGACCACAGCATGTCGACCACGACGGCGGGGGTCCACTTGCCGTGCGCGTGCGCGGTCTCTTTCGCGCGCTCCAGCACGGAGCCGACATCGATGCGGCGGACCCGCCAGGCGAGGTAGCGAAGACGGTTCGAGAGGGCGAGGCCCTGAGAAGACATGCGTGCTCCGGGTTCGGTACGGGGACCCCGATAGTCTAGGGGCGTGAGTTCCGCGATCCCTGGGCACGACCACGCCGTGCCTGGATCGGACCCCCGCAGCGCCCCCGTCGCGCGCATCTCGCGGGCCGCGCTCACTGCGAACGCCCGTGCCGCGTGGGAACGCGGCATCCGTTCGTACGACTCGTCGCTCCTGGCCGCGGATGCCTGGGGCCATGGCACGCAGCTCGTGCGCGCCGTGCTCGAGACGGTGGGCTTCGAGCCGCGGGAGCACCCCGTCGTCCGGACCGCAGCCGGTTCGGCGCCGGTCGCGGGACGCAGCGACATGCTGGCGGCGCCGGTGATCCTGGGACTCCCCGGCACCGAGCACGCCGGAGTGCCGGCCCTGCGGCTCACGGGCACCGTGCTCTCGGTGAAAGACCTCCGCGCGGGCGAGGGCGTGTCGTACGGGTACGCGTACCGCGCGCCGGCCGACACCCGCGTCGCGCTCGTCACCGGCGGCTACGCACAGGGCATCGTCCGCGCTCTCGGCGGCGCGGCTCACGTCGCGATCGCGGGGGAGCGGCACCCCATCGTCGGTCGCGTGGCGATGGACGTGTGCGTGGTGGAGATCACGGATGCTGCGATCCCGCGCGGCTCGGAGGTGCTGTTCCTCGGCGACCCGGCGCGGGACGAGCCGTCTCTCGGCGAGTGGGTGCGCGCGACGGGGCTGACCGCCGGGGAGCTCATCACCATGGTCGGACTCCGCGCCATCCGGCAGGAGGCGCCGTGACCGCGATCCTCCACGTCGATCTCGGTGCCCTCGCCGCGAACATCGCGCGCGTGCGCGAAACGGTGTCGCCCGCCGCGCTGATGCTCGTGGTCAAGGACGATGCCTACGGCCACGGCCTGGAGCCCGTCGTGCGGGCCGCCTCCACCGCGGGTGTGACCTGGTTCGGCGCCTTCGACGTGCGGACCGGGTGCGCCGTGCGCGGTGCCGTCGGCGACGACGCCCGCATCTTCACCTGGATCGCCGCCTCGCGCGACGATCTCGACGCGGCCGTCGCCGCGCGGATCGACCTGGGGATCGGCGACGCCGAGCTCCTGGAGGACCTCGCGGAGGCTGCGCGTGACGCCGCAGCGCCGGTGCGCGTGCACCTCAAGATCGACACCGGCCTGCACCGGAACGGCGTACGGCCGGAGCAGTGGCCCGGATTCGTGTCGCGTGCGGCCGCCCTCCAGTCGGAGGGCGTCATCGACGTCGTCGGCGTCTGGAGCCACATCGCCGAGGCGTCGGACACCGAGGACGACGACGCCCGCGGCGTCTACGAGTGGGCGCTCGGGGAAGCCGCCGCCGCGGGTCTCCGCCCTGTCGTACGTCATCTCGCCGCCAGCGCCGCCTCGTTCGCACGCCCGGAGTTCCGCTACGACATGGTTCGCGTGGGGGCGTTCTGCTACGGCATCCGCTCCGCCGGCGGCCCCTCCGCCGACGACCTCGGACTCCGCCCGATCGGAACGCTCGAAGCGGAGGTCGTCGCGGTCGGCGAGGAGTTCGTCCGGATCGACCTCGGAGCGCTCGACGGTCTCCCCTCGTCGCTTCGCCTTCGCGCGACGGTGGGAACTCCCGGCGGGAGCCGGCAGCTCGCCGCAGTGGGGGAGTCCGACTCCCTGGTCGCCACCTGGCCGGATGCCGCCGCCGGGGACGCCGTGACGATCTATGGTCCGGGCGCTGCGGGCGAAGTGGGCGCGACGGATCTCGCAGAGCTCATCGGCACGATCGGGGAAGAGATCGCGCTGCGGATCTCACCGCTCGTCGAACGCAGATACACCCGCCGCTGAACGCGACGGGTGCGATTCTGCCGGAGCGGACGCCTACTCGGCGAGCCGAGCGGTCTCGTCGTGCCACGAGGTCGCGATGGCGCGCAGCTTCTCTTCGTACTTGCGGCCGTGGTGGGCGCAGAAGAGGAGTTCGCTGCCGTTGACCTCCGCCGCGATGTACGCCTGTGCGCCGCAGGAATCGCAGCGGTCCATGGCGGTGAGGCGGTGCTCGAGGACGGCGCCGGTCTCGGTCGGTGTCGATAGCGTGTTCATCTCGGTGCCTCCTCGTACTGGTAGAACTCTCGGGCGGTCATGAAATACAACCACGCCGATGTTCCGAGAATGCCGCGAATGGGTGACATTTCGCTGAGCGCGTACGCCCTTCCCGCCTGAAGCGTGTCTGTGCCGGGCTGTCGGGCGCCCCGATTACGATGGGAGATTGTGACCGCCGAGTACTCCGCCCATCATCTCCAGGTGCTCGAAGGGCTCGAAGCGGTGCGCAAGCGCCCCGGCATGTACATCGGCTCGACCGACTCGCGCGGCCTCATGCACTGCCTGTGGGAGATCATCGACAACTCCGTCGACGAGGCCCTCGCCGGCCACGGCTCGCGCATCGACATCGTCCTCCACGCCGACGGCAGCGTCGAGGTGCGCGACCGCGCCCGCGGCATCCCCGTCGACATCGAACCGCGCACCGGACTCTCCGGCGTCGAGGTCGTCTTCACCAAGCTCCACGCGGGCGGCAAGTTCGGCGGCGGCTCGTACGCCGCGTCCGGCGGTCTGCACGGTGTCGGGGCGTCCGTCGTCAATGCGCTCTCGGAGCGCCTCGACGTCGAGGTCGACCGCGGCGGCAAGACATGGGCGATGTCTTTCCACCGGGGTGAGCCCGGGGTCTTCTCGAACGGCAGTCCCGACTCGGCGTTCACGCCGTTCGAGGACCGCAGCGAACTTCGCGTCGCGGGCCGCGCCGCGAAGGGCGTCACCGGCACCCGCATCCGCTACTGGGCCGACCGGCAGATCTTCACGAAGGACGCCGCGTTCAACCTGCAGGAGCTCGAGCAGCGCGCCCGCCAGACCGCGTTCCTCGTCCCCGGCCTCGAGATCGTCATCCGTGACGAGCGCCCCGGCACCGAGCCGGGCGAGCCCGTCGAGACGAGCTACCGCTTCGACGGCGGCATCTCGGAGTTCGCCGACTTCCTCGCCCCCGACTCCGGCGTCACCGACACGTGGCGGCTCAGCGGCGAGGGCAAGTTCACCGAGACCGTCCCGGTGCTGCAGCCTTCTGGTGCCATGGTGCCGACCGAGGTCGAGCGCGAGTGCCACGTCGACATCGCGGTCAGGTGGGGCACCGGCTACGAGACGGTGTCGCGATCCTTCGTCAACATCATCGCCACGCCCAAGGGCGGCACGCACCAGCAGGGGTTCGAGCAGGGCCTGATGAAGGTGCTGCGCGACCAGGTCGCCCAGAACGCGCGCCGGCTCAAGGTGGGCAACGACAAGCTCGAGAAGGACGACATCCTCGCCGGGCTCACGGCCGTGCTGACCGTGCGCCTTCCCGAGCCGCAGTTCGAGGGTCAGACCAAGGAGGTCCTCGGCACGCCCGCGGTCCGCCAGATCGTGTCGAACGTGGTCGCCCGCGAGCTCACCGCGCGGTTCACATCGCCGAAGCGCGACGACAAGGCGCAGACCTCGCTGCTGCTCGACAAGGTCGTCTCCGAGATGAAGGCGCGCATCTCCGCGCGCACGCACAAAGAGACGCAGCGCCGCAAGAACGCGCTCGAGTCCTCGTCGCTCCCGGCGAAGCTCGCGGACTGCCGATCGAACGACGTCGCCGAGTCCGAGCTGTTCATCGTCGAGGGCGACTCGGCGCTCGGCACCGCCAAGCTCGCGCGCAACAGCGAGTTCCAGGCGCTGCTGCCGATCCGCGGCAAGATCCTCAACGTGCAGAAGGCGTCGATCAGTGACATGCTGTCGAATGCCGAGTGCGCCGCCATCATCCAGGTGATCGGTGCCGGCTCGGGTCGCTCGTTCGATCTCGACACCGCGCGCTACGGCAAGATCATCCTGATGAGCGACGCCGATGTCGACGGCGCGCACATCCGCACGCTGCTGCTGACCCTGTTCTTCCGCTACATGCGACCCCTCATCGACGAGGGCCGGGTCTACGCCGCCGTCCCCCCGCTGCACCGCGTGGTCGTGATGAACCCCGGGTCGAAACCCAACGAGACGATCTACACGTACTCCGAGGCCGAGCTGCACGGACTCCTCACGAAGCTCACCAAGGCCGGCAAGCGCTGGCAGGAGCCCGTCCAGCGCTACAAGGGACTCGGCGAGATGGACGCGGACCAGCTCGCGACCACGACGATGGACCGCAGCGGCCGGACCCTCCGTCGCGTCCGGATGCAGGACGCCGAGGCCGCGGCATCCGTCTTCGAACTGCTCATGGGCAACGACGTGGCACCGCGCAAGGAGTTCATCATCGACTCCAGCGACCGGCTGGTGCGCGAGCGCATCGACGCCTGACGCACCCCGGATCGCCCCGCCGCGACGGCGAGGCGAACCGGCAGACGAATCAGCGGATGCCGGTGCCGATGGCGCCGATGACCCCGTCGAGCGGCGTCCCCGACGCGTCGCGCTTGGCGCCGGATTCCGGCAGCGCGCGTGTCGCACCGTCCGTGCCGACCGCCCGGGGATCGGTGCCGACCCAGGCGAGAGTGAGCGCATCCTCGCCCTTCAGCAAACGCTGAGCGCGTACGCCGCCGGTCGCCCGCCCCTTGGCGGGGAACTCGCTGAACAGCGACACTTTGGCGCTGCCGGCGTCGGTGCCCGCGAGCGCCGTCGTCGAGCCCGCGACCGTCACGACGACGGCGTCGAACTCCGAGGGGCCCACCACGTCGAAGGCGATCACCTGCACGCCGTCGGCGAGCCGGATGCCGGCCATGCCGCCGGCCGAGCGGCCCTGCGGGCGCACCGACGACGCGTCGAAGCGCAGCAGCTGCGCGTCGCTCGCCACGAACACCAGCTCGGCGCCGTCCGAGGCGGGCGCCGCGCCGACGACCCGGTCGCCGTCCCTGAGCGTGATGATCTCGATGTCATGCTTGTTCGCGATCTCACTGGCGGCCACGCGCTTGACAATGCCCTGCGCCGTGCCGATCGCGATCGGCGGGGAGTCGGCGAGCGGCACGAGGGCGACGATGTGCTCGCCGCCGCTGAGACCCAGGTACTGGTCGGCGCGCGTGCCGGCCGCGAGCTGCACGGAGTTGCCGGGCACCGACGGCAGGTCGACGGGGGAGAAGCGCACCAGTCGGCCGAGGTTCGTCACCGCGCCGATGTCGCCGCGCGTGGTGGCGTCGACCGACGAGCGGATGGCGTCGTGCTTGGAGCGCCGCGCCGGCGCGACGATGCCGCCACCGGGCGCGTCCGCGACGAGCTCGGCGCGAACCATGCGGCCGGTCGCCGAGAGGAAGACGCGGCACGGCGCATCCGCGATCTGCAGGTCGGCGGCCGCAGCTGCAGCACGCGACCGCGGCTGGACGGGGCCGCCGTTGAGGAGGAGCGTGCGCCGGGGGGTGCCGAAGGCCTCGGCGGCAGCATCCAACTCATGTGCCACCTGTGCGCGCAGCAGCACGTCGCTGCCGAGCAGCTCCTCGAGCTGGGCGATCTCCTTCGTGAGGTTGTCGCGCTCGGTCTCGAGCTCGATGCGCGAGAACTTCGTGAGGCGACGCAGGCGCAGCTCGAGGATGTACTCGGACTGCGCCTCGGACAGGTCGAACACGCTCATCAGGCGCGTGCGGGCCTGCTCGCCGTCGTCCGACGTGCGGATCACCTGGATGACTTCGTCGATGTCGAGGATCGCGATGAGGAGGCCCTCGACGAGGTGCAGGCGTTCCTTGCGACGCTCCAGGCGATAGCGGCTGCGGCGCGTGACCACGCTGATGCGGTGGTCGAGGTACACGCGGAGGAGTTCACGCAGTCCCAGTGTCTGCGGCTGACCCTCGACGAGCGCGACGTTGTTGATGCTGAACGAGTCCTCGAGCGGCGTGAGCCGGTAGAGGTGATCGAGCACCGCCTGGGGGTCGAAGCCGGTCTTGATGCCGATGACCAGGCGCAGGCCGTGGTGGCGGTCGGTCAGGTCGGTGACGTCGGCGATGCCCTGCAGCTTCTTCGCGTTGACCGCGTCCTTGATCTTCTCGATCACGCGCTCCGGGCCGACGAGGTAGGGCAGCTCGGTCACGATGAGGCCGGTGCGGCGAGGGCCGAGCGACTCGATAGAGACCTTCGCCCGCGTCCGGAAGCTGCCGCGGCCGCCCGTGTAGGCGTCCTTGATGCCGTCAAGGCCGACGATGATGCCACCGCCCGGGAGATCGGGACCGGGCACGAACTCCATGAGCTCTTCGACCGTCGCCTCGGGGTTCTCGAGCAGGTGCGTCGCCGCGCCGACAACCTCGATGAGGTTGTGCGGCGCCATGTTGGTCGCCATGCCGACGGCGATGCCCGTCGTGCCGTTGACGAGCAGGTTGGGGAACGCGGCGGGCAGCACCTCGGGCTGCTGGAACTGGCCGTCGTAGTTGGGGATGAAGTCGACGACGTCCTCGTCGAGGTTCTCGGTGAGCGCGAGCGCGGGCGGCGCGAGGCGGGCCTCGGTGTACCGGGGCGCCGCGGGACCGTCGTCGAGCGAGCCGAAGTTCCCGTGCCCGTCGACCAGGGGCACACGCAGCGAGAACGGCTGGGCGAGACGCACGAGCGCGTCGTAGATGGGAGCGTCGCCGTGAGGGTGCAGCTTTCCCATCACCTCGCCGACGACGCGGGCGCTCTTGACGTGACCGCGGTCGGGGCGCAGGCCCATGTCGGCCATCTGGAAGAGGATGCGTCGCTGTACCGGCTTGAGCCCGTCGCGCGCGTCGGGCAGTGCGCGCGAGTAGATGACCGAGTACGCGTACTCGAGGAACGACGTCTGCATCTCCGAGGAGACGTCGACATCCTCGATGCGTCCGTGGTCGGCGGGGGAGGAATCGGTGCGGGAAGCGGGCATGTGTCGATGAGGCCTCGGGTGACGGCGGGGAGCGAGGGGGCGCGGCCGCGTGTGCGAGACTGGCCCCGATGACCCTCAGCCTACCCGTGGACCCGCCGCGCGCCCGGAGCCTCACCCGTGTCGTGACCGAGATGGCGGCGGCGCTCGACGGCGACTCGGAGTGGTTCGCCCCGGCGCGGAGCGCCATCGTGTGGGTGCTCGACGGACTCGGCGCAGCCAACCTCTCGGCCCGCGCCGGGCACGCCCGCTTCCTCAGCGAGGCTCGCACGAAGAAGGATGCCGCGCGCACGGTCTTCCCGTCGACGACCGCCGCCGCGCTCACCAGCCTGCTGACCGGCACGCTCCCCGGCGAACACGGCATCGTCGGATACCGCGCCCGTGTACCCGGCACCGACGACGTGGTCAATCTGCTCCGCGGCTGGGACACCGACGGCCTGCCGCTCGCGTTCCAGCGCGCCACTCCGCTGTCGGCCACGCTCGGGAGGCCTTTCTTCACCGTGTCCCGCAACGAGTACGCGGGAACCGGGTTCACAGCGGCCACCCTCGGCGACGCCGCATTCCACGGCGCCGACGACCTCGACGAACGCGTGAGCCTCGCCGCAGACCTCGCGGCGCAGCATCCGGGTTCCCTCATCTATCTCTATGCGCCGGATCTCGACGCGATCGGGCACAAGCGCGGCTGGGAGTCCGACGAGTGGGTCGCTGCGCTGGAGCGGGTGGATGCCGCGGCCCGCACGCTCTCGGCATCCCTCGACCGCGGCACCGGCGTGGTGGTCACGTCGGACCACGGCATGGTCGACGTGCCGCGGCATCGCCACCTGCTGCTGGAGGAGGGCGACGAACTGCTCGACGGCGTCCGTCTCATCGGCGGCGAACCTCGCATGCTCCACCTGTACACGGAGCCGGGCGCGGCGGATGCGGTGCTGGCGCGGTGGCGGGAGGCCGAGGCGTCCCGTTCGTGGGTCTTCTCCCGCGCCGAGCTCGAGGCGTCCGGACTCGCGGGCCCGATCGACCCGGAGGTGGGGGCCCGCATCGGCGACGTGATCGTCGCCGCCCGCTCGGGCATCGCCTACTACGACGACCGGCTCGCCGACAAGGCGCCGCAGAAGATGATCGGGCAGCACGGCTCGTTGACCGATGAGGAGCGGATCGTGCCGCTCATCCGGCTCGGCGCGTTCGCCGGAGCCTGAGGCTCAGTCGTCGGACCGGGCGCCGAAGACGATCTCATCCCACGACGGCATCGACGTCCGCCCCTTGCGGCGGCCCGCCTCGGCGACCGCGGCCGGGGTCGGCGCCTGATAATCGGATGCCGGCGGCTCCTCCTCGGCGGACTCCTCATAGCCCGGCTCCAGCGCGTCGAAGAGCGCGACCGGTGCGGGCGAGCGGGGAGCCGAGGCGACCTCCTCCGCCCCCGGGAGCGGCTCGCGCTGACCCCGACGACGCCGCAGCGCCTCGAGCAGGTCGGCGGTCTCGGCCGAGGTCACCACGGCGGGCTCGCTGGCGCGCTTGATGGCGGCCTCCTGGACAGCGGGAGCGGCCGGGCCCGGGATGTCCGGCGACTCGATGTCGGCGTCGGGGAGGCGGCGGGGACCGAACGCGCCGCTGTCGAAGCGGGAGTCGTCCTTTGCTGCGACCGCGTCGAGGGCGCGCAGCCGAGGGATGAGACCCTCCGGAAGCGACCCCTGACGGGACAGCTGGATGGCATCGGCGTTCAGCGGCGACAGCGTGCTGCGCCGCGGGTCGAATCCCCAGCGAGCGTCGTGACCGATGTCGTGAGAGGTGAACTCCAGCTTGACGGTCCAGCCGGTCGGCTCCTTCCAGCTGGTCCAGCGTTCGCCGATGGCGCCCGCCTCGGCGAGCTTGGCGCGGACCGCGGACCCGAAGGTCGTCTGACCGTCGCCTTCGAAGTCGCCGCCGAGGAGCACGGGCACGGCCAGGGCCTGGCCGACGATGTGCTCGCGCTCGGCGAGCACCGGGCCTTCGAACCGCACGATGTCTTCCACGCGGGCGTCCAGCAGCTCTGCGACCTCGCGTGCGGACAGGCCGGAGCGGATGTGGGCCTGGATCTCGCGGGGGCTCGGGCGCGGGGTCTGCACGTCGGACTCGCGCTCACGGCGCGCCTTGCGCAGCTCGCCGCGCAACAGGTCGTCGACGTCGAGCGTGAATCTCTCGCCGGACTCCGTTGCCAGGATGAGCTTGTCGTCCTCGGTTCCGATGACCTTGAGCTGTTCCATGCGGACGCTCCCTGCTTCTCGTGCCGGCTCTTGGCTGCGCTGGTCCGGCGGACTTCACGGCTTCAGAGCCCGCCTGTCCGCCCCATCGTGTCACAGGGCACCACGAGGGCCGGGAATATCCCGCGCGTGCCGCGAGTTTCACGCGAACGCACGGTCAGGACGGCGCCGGATCGCATTTGCGAAAAGGGAAATGGTCGTGCAAACTATCGCCGCCCGCAAGGGCGAGCGCAACCGCGAATACCCGGAAGTTGAGATCTTCACGCATGGCCACCGATTACGACGCCCCCCGCAAGACCGAGGACGACAGCGAGTCGATCGAGGCGCTCAAGGAGCGCGTTCCCGACAAGCTCTCGGGCTCGGTCGACGTGGAGGACGCCGACAACCCGTCGGGCTTCGAGCTGCCCGGTGCCGACCTGTCGGACCTCGAGCTCGACGTCGTCGTTCTACCCGCCCAGGAGGACGAGTTCACCTGTTCGAACTGCTTCCTCGTGAAGCACCGCTCGCAGCTCGACCACGAGACGGCCGACGGCCCTATCTGCTCGGAGTGCGCCGCGTAGTCTGAGCCCGCCGCACTGCGGCGGCAAGCCGATCCGGCGTCCGCGAGGAGATGACCCACGCGGTCGTCGGATCATCGGCATCCGTCACGGGGAAGACGACGACTCCGTCGATACCGCCCCGGATGAGATGCCACGACCGCGGGTCCAGTCCCGCGCCGCGCGCGTGGCGCGCTTCCTCGCCGGCGTGCACCTCTGCAGCGCCGAGGAACTCCACGCCGATGTGCGCGCGTCCCGCCCGCAGCTCACCGTCCCGGACCTCGACGACCGGAGCCGCGAGGATCATCAGCGCGATCAGCAGGATGCCGACACCGGCGCCCACGATGAGCGCGACGGTCGTGTCGATCGGCGTGATGACGAGCGCCGCCATCGGCGCTGCGACCGCTGCCGCGACCAGGATCCACAGCGACGGGCCGAGCCGCTCTCGATAGCCATCGGTGCGGCCGCTTCGGGCACCGGCGTGGGGCGTTGAGTTCTGCATTACCCTCGTTGGGTGACTGAAACGGTGGACGTCCCCATTATCGCCCCCGACGTCCCGGTGTACGCGCACCCTGGGGATGCCGGAGCCGACCTCGTCGCCGCAGAGGCGGTGCGCCTGGCGCCCGGAGGCCGCGCCCTCGTCGGGACCGGCGTGCGGATCGCACTGCCCGAGGGCCACGTCGCGTTCGTGGTGCCCCGCAGCGGCCTGGCCGCGAAGCACGGGATCACGATCGTCAACGCGCCCGGCACGATCGACGCCGGCTACCGCGGCGAGATCAGGGTCATCCTCCTCAACACCGACCGCGACCAGGCGCACGACATCTCCGTG
>DATEOM010000585.1:0-6415 GCA_035274105.1 Microbacterium sp. | reverse complement strand
GACCACTCGGAGCAGCGCCTGGCACTGCACCCGCATCATGCCATGACGCTGGAGCTGTCCACGGACAAGCCGAAGCGCGGTCGACCGGCCAAGGCCGAGGCATCCATCCCGGCAGAGAAGGCGCGATGACCGATACCGTGCTGCGCCTCATCGGCGTGACCCAGCAGTACGGCTCGGGCGCGACCGCGGTCTCCGCGCTGTCGGGTGTCGACCTCGAGGTGCTCAAGGGCGAGCTGGTCGCGGTGATGGGGCCGTCGGGATCCGGCAAATCCACCCTCCTGTCGATCGCCGGCGGGCTGGCGACTCCGACCTCGGGCGAGGTGGTCGTGGAGGGCTCGCATCTGAGCGATCAGTCACCCGCGCAGCTGGCCCGGCTGAGGAGACGCTCACTCGGCTTCGTGTTCCAGGACTTCAACCTCATCCCGACGCTGACCGCGCTCGAGAACGTGACGCTGCCGCTCGAGCTGGACGGCTTCCGCGCGCGGGCGTCGCGACGCGCCGGCCGCGACGCCCTCGCCTCGGTGGGACTCGACGACAAGGCGGGCTCCTACCCCGACGACCTGTCCGGGGGCCAGCAGCAGCGCGTGGCCATCGCCCGGGCCGTCGTCGGCGGGCGCCGGCTGATCCTCGCCGACGAGCCCACCGGGGCGCTGGATTCGGTGACGGGCGAGCTGGTGCTGAAGATGCTGAGGGCACGGGTGGATGCCGGGGCCGCCGGCATCCTCGTCACCCACGAGGCGCGGCACGCGGCCTTCGCCGACCGCATCGTCTTCCTCCGCGACGGCCGTATCGTCGACGAGTCGCGCCGGCAGAGCGCGGACTCGCTGCTGGAGACGCGATGACGGGAGTGCTCGAACGGGCCGCGACCGACACCCAGCCGCCGCCGATCGCACCGGCGCGGGCGTCCCGGTCCGCCCGCTGGCGGGTGTCGGGACGGCTGGCCCGTCGACAACTGAAGCGCGCGTGGGTGTCGAGCCTTCTGGTGGCCACCCTCGTCGCGCTGCCGATCACGGGCATGACGGCCTTCATCGTCTATTCCGCGAGCCTCATCGGCACGCCCGAGGAGAAGGCGGCGGCCGAACTGGGCGGCATGAGCGCGTGGATCGCCCCGGTCGGCGTGCCCGACGCGGGCTTCTGGCAGGTGCCCGAGCAGCCGGCGTGGAACGGCTACCCGAACGAGGCCGACGGGACCTCGACCGTTCCGGAAGGCGAGCCCCTCGACGATCCCACGGGCCTGCTGCCGGCGGGAACCGAGACCGTCGTGGTGCAGCACGGCATGGCGACCGTCGCCACTCCGGAGGGCTCGGCGGTGCTCGCCGCGTGGGCGGGCGAGCCATGGGATCCCCGCTTCGCCGGCGCGTTCGACCTGGTGGAGGGCCGGCAGCCGGCGGCGGACGACGAAGCCATGGTCACCCCCGCGGCGCTGGACCGGCTGGGAATCGCCGTCGGGGGCGAGCTGCGGCTGTCGGGCGACTCGCGCGGCTACACCGTGGTGGGCACCCTCGACGCGGCGACCCTGCCCGACCGCGAAGCCGCGGTGTTCCTCCCGGGCGCCGCACGCGACGCCGTCAGCGGCGGGCCTCGCTGGTACCTGCCCGATGTCGACCTCTCGTGGGCCGATGTCCAGCGGATGAACGAGCAGGGCGTCGTGGCGTACTCGCGCACGGTGGTGCTCGACCCGCCGCCTTTCCGCAACGAGCAGGTGCAGTCGCTCTCGCGCGGCTGGTGGGCGTCGATGTGGCCGCTCGTGCTCGCGCTCACCGCGGGCGGGCTGTTCGCCGGGTACGTCGTCGTGATGCTCGCCGGCGCCGCGTTCGCCGTGGCCGCCCGCCGTCAGCAGCGTGCACTTGCCGTGGCTGCGAGCGTGGGAGCCGATCGCCGCGACCTGTCGCGCACCATCCTGCTGCAGGGCACGGTCCTCGGGATCGTCGGCGGCGTGCCGGGGGTCATCGCCGGCGTCGGTGTGGCGGCGCTGGTCTTCACGCTCACCTCGAACGGCAGCGCGACGCAGTTCTGGGGATTCCACGTGCCGTGGCCGGTGCTCGCCGGCATCGCGCTGTTCGCGATCGTGGTCGGCACGGCATCGGCGTTCATGCCCGCGCGCACGGTCGCGCGCAGCGACGCGCTGCAGGCGCTGCGCGGCGCCCGTCGCCCGCAGAAGCCCGTCGCATCACGGCCGCTGTGGGGTTCGCTCCTGCTGCTCGGCGGCGTCGCCCTCACCCTCGCGTCGGCCTTCGCGGTGACCGCGATCAACGCGTCTCCCGGGATCCCGTGGGATTCTCCCCTGCGGTATCTGCCGGCGTACGGCATCGTGGTCGGGCCGATCATCGCGCAGTTCGGCATCTTGATGTCGGGACGCTGGCTGCTCTGGATGTCGTCTCGCGCGCTCTCCCCCCTCGGCACGGCCGCCAAGCTGGCATCGAGGGATGCTGCGGCCAACGCCTCACGCTCGGTGCCGGCGTTCGCCGCCATCGCCGCGACGGTGTTCATCGGCGTCTTCGCCATCGCGCAGTCCTCCATGCAGACCGCGCAGACGGCCCGCAGCTGGTACTACTCCGCACCCCTCGGAAGCATCGCCGTCCAGATCTGGCCCGGCAACGGTTCCACCACCGGCGGCTTCACCGCGGAGGAGGCATGGTCCGCCGCCGACGCCGCCGTGGCCATCGCGGCCGACGCGGGCGGCGAGCGGGCGGCCGTGCTCCAGCGGCAGCAGTTCCCCGGCTGGTCCTACCGCAGCGCCGCCGAGGTGCCCGAGGACGTCACCTTCGCCGTGGCGATCCTTCCTGCCCGGCACCTGCTCGATCCCCGGACCGAGCAGTCCTTCACGTCCCTGGGCCAGGATCCGAGCAACCCGATCTCGGTCATCGCCCCCGACGAGCTCGCGACCGCGATCGGCGTCGAGCTGTCGGGATCCGATCTCGCCGCATACCGGCAGGGTGCCGCCGTCGTCGTGGACGACAGGTTCGCGACCGGCGGCACGGTGCGCATCGAGACGTTCGCCGGTGCCGATGTCTTCGACGGGCGCGTGCCGGATAACGTCTGGCTCCGCAGCGACGACCAGCCCTCGATCGCCGCGCCGATCCGCGACGCGGAGCTGGACGCGATCATCGTCGACGCGCCGCCGCAGCCGGTGTCGATCGCGATCGCGCCCGCCACCGCCGAGGAGCTGGGCGTGGTCGCGCAGCCGGAGCGCGTCGTCGCGACGGCGCCCACCCCCGTTCCGATCGAGGACCTCGACCGGATGCAGGCGCATGCCGACTCGATGAGCACCGCCGATTTCATCGTCTCGCCGAGCGTCGAGCTCGGGCCGCCCAGCGATGCGACGTGGATGGTCCCGCTGCTGGCCGCCGTCGGCGTGCTCGTGCTCGGGGCGAGCGCCGTCGCACTCGGGCTCGCGCGGTTCGAGCGACGCCCCGACGACGCCACGCTGGCCGCGGTCGGGGGCACGAGATCGGTGCGCCGCCGGGTCAACTTCTGGCAGGGATTGATCATCGCCGGCTTCGGCACGGCCGCCGGGACGCTGGCCGGGATCCTGCCGCCGATCGGCTTCTCGATCCAGTCGCAGGGCTCGCAGATGCTCGCCGACGTGCCGTGGGTCGTGATCGCGGGACTGGTGATCCTGCTGCCGCTCGCGATCGCGGCCGCCAACGCCCTCGTGCCGCCGCGGCAGCCCGACCTCACCCGCCGCACCGCCATCACGTGACGCGCGCCCCGGGGAAGCGGCATCCTGTCGCCTCACAGGCGCGCCGCGCTACGGTTGACTGTGCACACGAACGCCGACCAGATCGAAGACGAGGCTCAGACCGAGCCCGCAGCGATGACCTTCTCCGACCTCGGGCTCAGCCAGCCCGTCCTCAAGGCCCTCAAGGACATCGGCTACGAGACCCCCTCGGCGATCCAGGCGGCGACCATTCCGACGCTGCTCGGCGGCCGCGACGTCGTGGGCATGGCGCAGACCGGAACCGGCAAGACCGCCGCGTTCGCGCTTCCGATCATCGATCGCCTGGACCTCGGTCAGAAGACCCCGCAGGCGCTCGTGCTCGCCCCCACGCGCGAGCTCGCGCTGCAGGTGTGCGAGGCGTTCGAGAAGTACGCGGCCCACCTGAAGGACGTGCACATCCTTCCCGTATACGGCGGACAGGGCTACGGCGTGCAGCTCTCCGCCCTCCGGCGTGGCGTGCACATCGTCGTCGGCACCCCCGGCCGCATCATCGACCACCTCGAGAAGGGCACGCTCGACCTCTCCGAGCTCCAGTACCTCGTTCTCGACGAGGCCGACGAAATGCTCAAGATGGGCTTCGCCGAAGACGTCGAGACGATCCTCGCCGAGACCCCCGAGACCAAGCAGGTCGCGCTGTTCTCGGCGACCATGCCCGCCACGATCCGCCGCATGTCGAAGCAGTACCTGCACGACCCGGAAGAGATCACGGTCAAGGCGAAGACGCAGACGTCCGCCAACATCTCGCAGCGCTACCTGGTCACCGCGTGGCAGCAGAAGATGGACGCCCTCACGCGCATCCTCGAGGTCGAGAACTTCGACGGCATGATCGTGTTCGGCCGCACCCGCTCGATCACCGAGGAGATCGCCGAGAAGCTCCGCGCCCGCGGCTACTCCGCCGCCGCGATCAACGGCGACATCGCCCAGCCGCAGCGCGAGAAGACGGTCAACCAGCTCAAGTCGGGCAAGCTCGACATCCTCGTGGCGACCGACGTCGCCGCCCGCGGTCTCGACGTCGAGCGGGTCTCGCACGTCGTCAACTACGACATCCCGACGGATGCCGAGTCGTATGTGCACCGCATCGGCCGCACCGGTCGTGCCGGGCGCTCGGGCGACGCGATCAGCTTCGTCACGCCCCGCGAGCGCGGGCTCGTGAAGATGATCGAGCGGGCGACCCGCCAGGAGCTCACCGAGATCCCGCTGCCGAGCGTCGACGAGGTCAACGTGACCCGCCTGTCGCGCTTCGACGACCGCATCACGGCGGCACTCGAAGAGGCCGAGCGCATCGAGGCGTTCCGCGACATCGTCGCCCACTACGTGCGCAACCACGACGTGCCCGAGGCGGATGTGGCGGCGGCCCTCGCCGTCGTCGCGCAGGGCGACACCCCCCTGCTCCTCGAGGCCGACCCGGAGCCGGCTCCGCGGCGCGAGCGCACCGACCGGCCCGACCGCGGCGACCGTTCCACGTTCGGCGACCGCGGCGACCGGCCCGAGCGCCGGACTCCCCGCGAGGGCTTCGCGACCTACCGCATCAATGTCGGCAAGCGTCAGCGCGTCGAACCGCGTCAGATCGTCGGGGCGCTCGCGAACGAGGGCGGCCTGCGCCGCGACGACTTCGGCGCGATCAAGATCATGCCCGACTTCTCGCTCGTCGAACTGCCGGCGAACCTCCCCGCGGGCGCGCTGGACCGCCTCGCCGACACCCGCATCTCGGGCCAGCTCATCGAGCTGCGTCCCGACACCGGACGCCCGCAGCGACGCAAGGACGCCGCGGGCGGTTCCTACCGCGACAACCGCGGCTCGGGCGACCGTTCGCAGAGCCGTGGCTCGTACCGCGACTCGGGTTCGCGCGACTCGGGTTCGCGCGATTCGGGCTCGCGCGATTCGGGCTCGCGAGGCTCGTACGGCGACGACCGTCCGGCGCGCAAGCCGCGGCACAAGCGCAGCGACGGCTGACCCGGATGCTGCGCCGGGGCGCAGCATCCATCACCGCGCGCGCTGAAGTGCCACGACACGCGGGATCGCGCACGCCACCCCGCGTGTTGCGACCCCCGAAGCGACGCCGCGCCGCGGCGGGCCGCAGCATCCGTCCCGCGTTCAGGTGCCACGACACGCGGAATCGCGCACGCCAGCCCGCGTGTTGCGACCCCCGAAGCGACGCGCCGCGGCGAGCCGCAGCATCCGTCCCGTGTTCAGGTGCCACGACACGCGGGATCACTCACGCCACCGCGCGTGTTGCGACCCCCGAACGACCCGCGCCAGAGCCACGCTCTGCGCGAACAATCCACCGCCGGGCCCGCCCGCCTCAGCCCGCTCCCAGCGGCCCCCGTAGGATCGATCCATGGCCGGATTCTGGGGCAGACGCAAGCGCGAGCAGGAAGAACTGAACACGCAGGACGCCGACCTGGCGCGCCGCGCGCAGCAGGCGCTGGTCGCGGCCGACGAGCGCATCCGCCTCACGACCGACGAACTGGCGTTCGCCGACGCCGAGCTGGGCCCCCGCCCCACCACGGAGCTGCGCGAGGCGCTCGACTCGGTGCGTACGCACCTGCAGGAGGCATTCCACCTCCACCAGCTCAACCACGACGAGATCCCCGACACCCCCGAAGAGCTGCGCACCCGCAACGCGCGCATCGTGCAACTGTGCGAATGGGCCGAGGACCTCCTCGACGACCGCACCGAGGCGCTCGCGGCGCC
>DATEOM010000584.1:0-3926 GCA_035274105.1 Microbacterium sp. | reverse complement strand
CCACGCCGTGAGGCTCCCGAGCGGCCGCCGACCGCCAGTGCGAACGCGGCTCCGGTGCTCACCAAGCGTCCCCCGCCGTTCTCGGTCAGGCTCAGCCAGTTCCTGTGGGTGCTGAGTCTGCTCACCGGCGGCGTCGCGGTGGTCTATCTGTTCGTCATCCGTGAGGACCAGCTCCCGATCATCGCGGACGTCGCCCGCGCCGTCCAAGAAGGTCGGAGCGACGAGACCTACACCGCGGCGGCCGACATCATCTTCTGGATCGTCTTCGGCACGGCGCTCGCGCTGCTGCTGATCCAGATCGTGCTTCTCGTGTCGTTCACCAACCGCAAACCGCACGTGCGGTGGTGGCAGCTGGCCACGGTGGTGGGGCAGATCGTGCTGTTCCTGCTGTCAGCGGAGATCTTCACCACGGGCGAGCACGCCCCGGTCCTGCGGCAGGTGCTCCTCGCTCAGTGGGCTCTCGCCCTCCTCGCGCTGCTCTTCAGCACCTTCCACGGCGCCCTCCAGTGGACCGCCCGCAAGTACGACGTCCGCCGTGCCGGGTCCGACGACGGCGAGTTCTGACGCGACCTCCTCGAGGCTGCGGATCACCGAGCGGGCCACCTCCACGGTGGCCCGCTCGGCGAGCGGCGACTCGCTGAGGGTGCGCCATCGCGCCAGCAGCTCGTCGACCCGCTCGCGGCTCTCAGCCGTGGTGGCCGTCTCCGGCAGTGCCAGACGGGCGCTCGGGGAGGGCCCGGTTCCGCCGATGATGCGCTCGGCCTCCTCCGCATCGAGTCGGCTCAGCGGCAGTCCCGAAGAGCGCGCCCGCGACAGGAGCGAGAGTTCGCGCAACGTGTGCGCCGACGCGTAGATGCGCTCGATGCCGCCCAAGACCGCTTCGGCTCCTTCGCGGGGCTTCTCGCGCAGGAGCGTCTGCAGCGCATCGAGCACGCCGCGCACCTTCAGCGCCCCGGCGCGGGTGCGGAACTGCAGCTGGATGAACTGCTGGAGTTCGTTGAGTCCGCTCTGCTGCACGAGCTGCTCCGAGAGCTGCGACGAGTCGGTCGCACCGCCGCGGATCAGCGCGCTCGCCAGACGTACGCCGAAGATGCCGAAACGGTTCAGCAACTCGCGGCGGACGTCCTCGCTCAGCGTCGTCGTCTCGGTGGGGCGCACGAATCGGTCGGCCGACACCATCAGGGCCTCGCGAGATTTGCGGTCGAGGCTCGCCAGGTGGCGGAAGGCGGCGAACTCGTCCTCGCGGAGCGTCCGCGCGCTCTCGGCGAGGAGGCCGGCGACCGGCACCACGCCGAGTGACAGCGACGCGAGGTCGCCGTCACGCTCGTATCTGCGCGCGACCTTGCCCGCCGACAGCAGCGAGTCGATGCGACCGGACCCGATCTCGTCGGCGCGCGACAGCACGGCGACCGCGTTCACAGTCTGCGACGCACCGGCGGCGGTGTCGCGGAACGACTCCAGGAACTTCAGGTCCGACGCGTGGAGGTGGCGCATCAGGTAGACGATCGCGTCAGCCGACGACGGCTCGGTGTCGGGGACCAGGAAGTCGGTGGAGCGCGCGGACACATCCCGCGAGAGCGACGCGATTCCCGGGGTGTCGATCAGGATCAGCGAGCGCAGCCCGGTCGAGGGCCAGCCGACATCGATCCAGGCGACGTCCTCCGGCGCGACGCCGCCGAGATCGAGCACGAGCCGGCCTTCGTCGCGGCGGATGGGCATGCGCTGCGGCTCCCCCTCGATGGGGTGCATGGTGATCGTCGGGGTCGCCGAGTAGCGGTACCAGGTCACCACGCGCGTGCATTCCCCCGCGTCCGTGGGTGCCAGGCGTTCCCCGAGCATCGCGTTCAGCAGCGTCGACTTGCCGGCCTTGACCATGCCGGCGATGGCGAGACGGATCGGCTCGCTGAGGCGCCGTTCCAGGTCGGTGAGCAGCTCGCCGGCCTCCGGATCGTCGGCGTAGAGTTCACGCGCGGCGCGGACCAGAGCGCTCGCGTCGTCGCGGATCGACACCCTCACCGCTTCGCTGCCTCCACGGCCCGCATCGGGGGCAGCGCCGGGATCTTGGCTTTCAGCGCCTCGAGCTGCTGGACCCGCATCTGAAGCTCCTTCACTCGCTGGTCCTGCTCCCCCGCGTACGTGCCGGCGGCCTGCTTGGCGGCGAGGACCGCGTCGGAGAGGGAGCGGTGCAGCTCGTCGGCGATGCTGCCGAAGTGGTCGCGCGCGGCGCGCTGCACGATGCGCAGCCGGTCCTTGAGCTGCTTGCCGACCTGGAACTGGACCTCGTCGAGATAGCGCCGCACGAGGGTCTTGGCCTCGAAGCGCCGGCGCGACAGCCGCGAGTTCATGTCCTCACGGTAGGCCCTGCGCCCCACCAGCACGCCCGCCAGGAGCGACAGCGGGTTGATGAGCGAGAGGCCGATCAAGCCGGTGGCGAGGCCGACCATGAGCACGCCGCCGTACGAGCCGCGGACGCCGATGAAGATCTTCTCGCCGGCGCCCATCTGACGGTGGTCGAGCGTCGCGATGTTCTCCACGTCGTCGAGGATGCCCTCGGTGTCGCCCACGTAGATCACGGGGAGGTCGGTCTCGCCCTGGATGAACAGTTCGGCGACCTCCTCCGACAGCCATCGCGACCGCTCGTCGGTCCACACGAACGTCTCCGAGACGGCCGCCGAGACCCGCTGATCGAGCCACTCGGTGAGCTGGTCCCAGATCGGCCCGGGGTCGCCCTCGTCGATGGCGTTCTCCGCCTCGCGCTGCACCTTGCGGAGGCGGTCGCGCAGGTCGTGCTCCATGTCCGAGATGAGGTCGGCGACGCCGTCGTTCAGCTGCACCTGCCACTTGGACGACCGCCCGCGGAACTCGTCCGCGCGCGCCTTCGCATCTTCGAGCTGCGCGATGAGCTTGGGGGTGTCCTCGGGGTGGAGGATCGCCTCGAGCTCCGAGGTGAGCGACATCTTGAGCTGGTCCACGACCGAGATGAGGTCGTGGACGGCGCTGCGCGCCTGGATGATCTCGGCGCGCCCGAGCACCTCCTGACGCAGGTGGCTCACGAGCGCGGGGAAGCCCGACTCCTCGTTGAGCCCGCGGTCGCGCTCTTCCGCCGCGATCAGGCGCAGGTCGCTCGAGACGGCGAAGATCGGCACGTCGCCGATGTCGCCCAGGTGCGAGCGGTCGATGCGCTCGATGTCGCGCCATTGCGGGTACAGGTCGGTCTTGGCGAGCACGGCGGCCACGTTCGGCGACACGCGCATCGCGTGCTTGAGGAACTGCACCTCGGGCTCGGTGTACTCCTGCGACGCGTCCGACACGAGCAGCACCGCGTGCGCCGACGACAGCGCCGCGAGTGTCGCGAGAGCGTTCGTCGAGTCCAGGCCGCCGACGCCCGGCGAGTCGACCAGTCGCAGTCCGCCCTTGAGCAGCTCGCGGGGAAGCACCACCTCGGCGGTGATGACCTTGCGCTCGTTGGCGGGATTCCCGCTCTCCGAGACGTACTGGGCCAGGTTCTCGAGGGGGATGCGCTGGCGAACGGGAGGCGTCTCGTCGTCGCCCTGGATCGTCACCCAGGCGTCGGGCTCGGTGGCGTAGCCGACGGACGTCGGCACGCTCGTGGCCACGTCGTCGTCGACCGGGCAGACCGGGGCGTTCACGAGCGCGTTGATGAGCTTGCTCTTGCCCTGCTTGAACTCGCCGACCACGATGACCCGCACGTTCGGGTCCTGCAGACGCGCGTGCGTGTTCTCGAGGCGTTTGGCCAGATCGCCGCGACCGGTCGTCGTCGCGAGCTGACCGACGTTGTCGACGATCGAGACGAGCGCCTTGCTCGCCGCCGGGGCGACGGGCGGCGCTGTCGGCTTGTCGGCGTCCCCTGTGACCGATTTCTGGACGGCCGTGCTTTCAGCCACGAATGCTCCCCCTTGTACGCA
>DATEOM010000583.1:0-3900 GCA_035274105.1 Microbacterium sp. | reverse complement strand
CTTCACGGCGGTCGCCCAACTCGACGAGGCGCTACGCGCCTTGGAGGCGGCGGGACTGGATGCCTCCGCCACCACGCTTGGCCGCTACAGCACCGCGATGCGCCAGGTGGCGGCCGAAGAGCTCACCCCGATGGCCGGCATGTCACGCACCGAGGCCGTGCCCTACGCGGTGCTCGGCACAGCGCTGTACGAGCCGGTGATGCTGGCACTGCGGCGCCTCGCCCACCACCACCTGCTCGTCGAGGGCGGCGGCGCTACCAACCCCGGTCGCTGAGCATTCGCGCTCCGACGTTGCTCGCGAGCCCGTCGCGTTTCGTCTTCGGGCGCCAGAGCGCCCTTCGCTCAACGACCGGTAGCCGACCGTTGAGCGAGCTTGCGAGTCGAAACGCGGCGAACCCATGACGGACGCCGGGGCGACGGGCTCAGAGCTTCGTGATCGGGGCGATCTTGATCAGCAGCTTCTTCGGGCCGGCGGAGTCGAAGCGGACGTGCGCGACGCGCTTCGCGCCCTCGCCGGTGACGGCGTCGACGCGGCCCTCGCCGAAGTCGTCGTGACGGATGCGGTCGCCCGGCGCGAGCTCCATGTCGCCGTTGTCGCGCACCTTGGCGGGGATCTTGTTCGCGAACCGCTCGAGGTTGCCCGACGGCTCGCGGCGCGCGAGCGGCACCAGGTCATCGCCGTACCGCCGGCTGCCCGAACCCCCGAACCCCGAACCCGAGCCCGACCCGCGGCGCGCGTTCAGCGCCCGCGACTGCGTGCCGCCGCGTGAGTTCACGTCGCCCGGCGACTGGCGCCAGTGCAGCAGCTCGTTCGGGATCTCCTGCAGGAACCGGCTCGGCATCGCGACCGTGACCTCGCCGAACTGCGCGCGGGTCATCGCGAGCGACAGGTACAGCCGCTTCCTCGCCCGCGTGATGCCGACGTAGAACAGCCGCCGCTCCTCCTGCGGGCCGCCGGGCTCCCCCGCCGAGATGCGGTGCGGGATGAGGTCTTCCTCGACGCCCGTGACGAACACGGCGTCGTACTCGAGGCCCTTCGCGGTGTGCAGGGTCATGAGCGACACCGAGCCCGACGCGTCTTCGAGGTCGTCGGCATCCGACACGAGAGCGACCTCGGTGAGGAAGTCGAGCAGCGTGCCTTCGGGGTTGTTGCGCGCGAACTCGCGGGCGACAGCCACCATCTCGTCGAGGTTCTCGATGCGGGCTTCGTCCTGCGCGTCCTTGCTGGCCCGCAGCGCGTCGTAGTAGCCGCTCTTGTTGAGCAGCAGCGTGAGGCCCTCGGCGACGGCCGTCGGCGGGGCGAGCTCGCCCGACGACGGGAGCATGATCTCGGATGCCTCGGCCAGCACCGCGTCGAGATGCGCGATGGCCGCCTGGATCTTGGGCCCGACCCCCAGCGCCGACGAGTTCGCGAGCGCGTCGCGGAACGTGATCTGCTGGTCGACCGCGTACCGCGAGATGGTCTCGATCGTCACATCGCCGATGCCGCGCCGCGGCCGGTTGATGATGCGGCGCATCGCCATCTCGTCGGCGGGGTTCGCGACCGCGACGAGGTACGCGAGGGCGTCCTTGATCTCGGCGCGCTCGTAGAACTTCGTGCCGCCCATGATCTTGTACGGCAGCGCCGAGCGGATGAAGATCTCTTCCAGCGCGCGCGACTGCGAGTTGGTGCGGTAGAACACGGCCATCTGCGAGTAGTCGACGCCGCCGCGGCGCAGCGCCTCGATCTCGTCGGCGACGAACTGCGCCTCGTCGTGCTGCGAGTAGCCGGTGAAGCCGACGATCTGCTCGCCCTCGCCGACGTCGGTCCACAGCTTCTTGTCTTTGCGGTCGAAGTTGTGGCTGATGACGGCGTTCGCGGCCGACAGGATGTTCTGCGTCGACCGGTAGTTCTGCTCGAGCAGCACGACCTTGGCGCCCGGGTAGTCTTTCTCGAACTCGCTGATGTTGCGGATGTCGGCGCCCCGGAACGCGTAGATCGACTGGTCGGAGTCGCCGACGACGGTGAGGGACGCGCCCTCTTCGGCGGCCGGCTCGGGCTCGAAGATCATCATGCCGCCCGACGCGGCCAGGGGCGCGGCATCGGATCCGGGCGGCCGGGTCAGCTCGTGGATCAGCGCGTACTGGGCGTGGTTGGTGTCTTGGTACTCGTCGACGAGCACGTGCCGGAAGCGCCGCCGGTAGACGTCGGCGACCTGCGGGAACGCGCGGAACAGGAACACCGTCTGCCCGATGAGGTCGTCGAAGTCGAACGCGTTCGCCTTCTGCAGCTCGCGCTGGTACGCGCCGAACAGCTCGACGAACACCCGCTCGGCAGGGTCGCTCATGTTGGCGGAGCGGGCGTAGGACTCAGCATCCGCCAGCTCGTTCTTCAAACGCGAGATCTTCGACTGCGTGGCCGCCGGCGTGAGCCCGAACGCGTCGGCCTCGTGCTCTTTGACGAGGCGCTTGATGAGGGCGCGCGAGTCGCCCGAGTCGTAGATGGTGAACGACTTGGTGAAGCCGAACTGCTCGGCCTCGCGCCGCAGGATGCGCACGCACGCGGAGTGGAACGTCGAGATCCACATGCCGCGCGACGAGTCGCCCACGAGGTGCTCGACGCGCTCGCGCATCTCGCCCGCGGCCTTGTTGGTGAATGTGATCGCGAGGATCTGGCTCGGCCACGCCTCGCGATTGCGCAGCAGCGACGCGATGCGGCGCGTCAGCACGCTGGTCTTGCCCGAGCCCGCGCCGGCCACGATGAGCAGGGCCTGCCCGCGATACGTCACGGCCTCCCGCTGCTGCGGGTTGAGCCCGTCGAGCAGGTCGTCGTCGGGTCGTGCGCCGGCGGCCCGGGGGCCGATGTCTCTGCCGACGATGATGGGGGTGCTGGCGTCCGTCATTGCCCGTCAAGTCTAGGCGCGCGCGCCGACACCCACGCCGCCCGGCTCCCGCCGTTCACGAGGGACGGATGCTGCGCCTCACGGCAGTCGCGACGCCGCCGCCTTCAGCTTCCGCAGCGCCGAAGGAACCTCCTGGAGCCGCTCCTCCGCGTCGGCGCGCAGCAGGTCGGCGATCGTCTCGTACGCGTCGGACAGTTCGCCCGCCCGGCCCGCGAGCGCGCCTTCGTGCGCCACCCGGTGCGCGAGGAGCATCGCGTCGCGATGCGCGCCGAGCGCGTCGTGCAGGTCGTCGCCGGCGTCCGCGATGGCCTCGACCTGCTCGGGGAACAGGTCCGCAGCGACGCCGCCGATCGCCTCGGCGACGTACCGCGTGCGGCGCGCGGCCTTCCTCAGGTCGTGATGCGCCTCGTCGGAGCCGTCGAGGCGGTCCTCGGCCTTCTCCACACGCCGGGCCTGTTTCGCCAGCACCTTCGCGAGCACGTCGGCCGCGGGCCGATCCGGTTCGACGACCCCCGGCGTTCCGGCGAACTCGCGCAGCAGCCGCGCGCGCTCCTGCGCACGCGGCGAGCGCGCGAGCTCCACGAGCCGTTCATGCGCCGTGGGATACGCCTCCCGTTCGCTGTCGACGAGTCGCTGCACGATCGCCGGGTCGTCGAGCTCGGCGCGCTCCATCAGCTGCTCCGCGACGTCGGCGCGCACCTCGATGTCACGCACGACGCCGAGTTCGCGCCCCCACTCCGCGTACGCGACCCGCAGACGCTCGGCCGACCGCGTATCGAGCACCTCGCGGAAGCCGCCGAGCACGCTGCGCAGACGACGCACCCGCACGCGGTGCTGGTGCACGCCGTCGGGCTCGTCCGCCAGGGCGGCAGCGGCCGTGTCCTCGACCTCGGCCGCGGCACGGCGCACGATCTGGCCGAGCACCTCCCCGACGGTGTGGTCATCCCGCGACCTGCTCATTCCCCGAGCCTACGGATGCCGCGTGCCGGAGAGCCAGGCCCGGTGCCTGCGAGGATGC
>DATEOM010000582.1:0-12363 GCA_035274105.1 Microbacterium sp. | reverse complement strand
GGACTGGGACTTCTAGAAGTTCCGGATCACGCCTCGCCCGCATCGGGCGGCTGAGAGGCCCGGACCCGCAGGATTCTGCGGATCCGGGCCTCTTTCGTGCCTTCTCTCGACAGACAGGGGAGGACTCAGATGGAGGTGAATTGCCGTTCGGCGTGGCAGGTGGGTGGCATGCGCGCACGTTCGAAATGAAGGGCCATCAGACTTGACATCATTGGACCAACCAGTCAGAATCACAATGGCTGGGCCAATGCTGGCTCGACCTATCGGAACGCGAGGGAGCGTGGCGAATGGCTGTGACCGAAGTTATCGGCTTGCGGACGCTGGCGCGTCCACGCCGCCGGACTGCGAGCAGATCCACGTGGCGCCGATTCCTTCTCGGTTTCACGGGGATCCTCCTCTTCCTCGTCAGCTGGCAGCTGATCCCGGCGCTCGGCATCGTCAATCCGCTGTATCTGCCGTCGGCGACCGCGGTGCTCTCCCAGGTCGTTGCAAATGCCGGAGCGATGTGGTTCTGGGTCGCGGTCGCCGAGACCATGTGGGCGTGGTTCCTCGGCCTGCTCATCGCGACGACGGCCGCCCTCGTGCTGGGATTCATCATCGGTCCCTCGCGGTTTCTGCGTCGGGCGACGAACTCCACGGTCGAGTTCCTCCGTCCCATCCCCTCGGTCGCGCTCATCCCGGTCGCCGTCCTGCTCTTCGGCATCCAGATCGGCTCCAGCCTGATGCTCATCGTGTACGCGGCGTTCTGGCAGATCTTCATCCAGGTGCTCTACGGCGTGGCGGACGTCGATCCGGTCGCCAAGAACACCGCGCGGTCTTTCGGTCTGGGTTCCCCGGCCGTCTGGAGGCACGTGGTGTTTCCGACAGCGCTGCCCTACCTCATCACCGGACTGCGGCTCGCGTCTGCCGTCGCGCTGATCCTCGCCATCACCACCGAGCTCATCGTCGGCTCACCCGGCATCGGCCACGAGATCGCACTCGCCCAGTCGGGCGGGGCGACTACCAGCATGTACGCGCTCGTCGTGGCTGCGGGACTGATCGGGATGCTGCTCAACAGCCTGATGCGGCTGCTCGAACGCCGCACCCTCGCGTGGCACTCATCGGTTCGGGCGGAGGCGATCGTATGAAGTGGTTGAAAGAGGTGGCATACCTTCTGGGACTGCCCATCATCCTGCTGATTCTGTGGACCGCGGCGACGGCATCCGGCGCGAACTTCTTCTTCCCGACTCCGGCCGAGATCGTCGCGGCCTTCGTCGACACGTGGTTCTCCGAACGCTTCTTCACTGATGTGGTCCCGAGCATCGCGCGCCTCGCGGTCGGCGTCGTACTTGCGATCGTCATCGGTGTGGCGGCCGGCGTGCTCATCGGATCCGTCCGATGGCTCCGGGAACTGACGGAACCGGTCCTGGAGTTCTTCCGTGCCCTCCCACCACCGGTGCTGATTCCGATCCTGATGCTCCTCATCGGCGTCACCGACGCCATGAAGATCATCGTCATCACCTTCAGCTGCGTGTGGCCCGTTTTGCTCAACACCATTGAAGGGGTGCGCTCGATCGACTCGGTGCAAGCAGAGACGTCTCGCACCTACGGCTTCCCCGCTGGTGCAATGGTCTGGCGGCTGGTTCTCCCCTCCGCTTCGCCGCGGATCATGGCGGGCATCCGGCAGAGCCTCTCGATCGGTCTCATCATGATGGTCATCTCGGAGATGTTCGCTTCGTCCTCCGGGCTCGGATTCACGATCGTCACGTTCCAGCGCACGTTCTCGATTCCCGAGATGTGGTCCGGGATCCTTCTCCTCGGGCTTATCGGCATCGCGCTGTCATTCATCTTCCAATGGGCAGAGCGCCGCGTTCTGCGCTGGTACCACGGCCTACGAGAGGTTGAACATGCTGCCTGACGTTCGAACGAGCGCAAGTCCCACCCAGATGACGACGCCCATCCTGTCGGTGAGGGGACTGAGGAAGGTCTACTCCACGGGGGGAGGGGAAGTAGAGGCTGTCCGGGATCTCACCTTCGATCTGCAACCGGGAGAACTCGCGTGCCTCGTCGGGCCCTCCGGCTCGGGCAAGACCACGTTGCTCAAATGCATCGCAGGCCTGCTGGCTCCCACCAGTGGTCAGGTGCTGCTGGACGGTGAGCCGGTCTCGGGTCCCCCGAAGAAGATGGCCGTCGTGTTCCAGGAGTACGGCCGATCGCTGTTCCCCTGGATGCGGGTCCGCGAGAACGTCGAACTGCCGCTGAGGTATCAGAAGATCAGCAAATCGGAGCGCCATGCGCTGGTGGATGAGGCGCTGGAGGCGGTGGGCCTGGCTCATGTGCCTCGCTCGTACCCGTGGCAGCTGTCCGGGGGGATGCAGCAGCGCGTCGCCATCGCCCGTGCGATCGCGTACCAGCCGGAAGTCCTGCTGATGGACGAGCCCTTCGCCGCCGTCGATGCGCAGACTCGCGCGGATCTCGAGGACCTCATCCGCGCGGTGTGGAAGAAGCTCGGCGTCACGGTGCTGTTCGTGACGCATGACATCGACGAGTCCGTCTACCTCGGCGAGCGGGTCATCATGTTGTCGTCCTCGCCGACGGTCGTCCAGGACGACCTGCAGGTCGACCTGCCGGCCGAGCGCGACCAGCTCACCACTCGCTCATCGCCTCGCTTCACGGAGTTGCGCAATCACGTCTACGCGCAGATCCAGCTGGCCAAACTCGGGCGCGCTGATCCGACCATCTCCTGACCCACCAAACGCACGAACCACGAACGACTACAAGGAAGTAGGGCAAATGACCAAGCGACACCTCGCGGCCGTGGCCGCAGCGATGACGGCAGTCCTCAGCCTTGCCGGCTGCTCGTCCGCGCCGGCTCCGGGCAGCGGCGATGCAAGCGGGAGCGGCGCCGCCGGTTCGGCCGAGACCACCATCCGCCTCGGGTACGTTCCGGTCGCCTCGGCCGGGGCCGTCCAGCTCGGCATCGAACAGGGCTTCTTCGCCGACGAGGGACTCGAACTCGAGCTCAGCGCCGGTGCCGGCGGTGCGGCGCTCCTGCCCGCGCTGACGTCGGGCTCGCTCGACTTGGTGCTGGGGCATCCCATCTCGATGTTCACCGCTGAGGACAAAGGGCTCGACATGAGCATCGTCGCCGGCTACGGATACACCGCCGCAGAAGGCGAAGGTCGCGACAGCAACGCCATCGTCGTCCAGCCGGATTCGGGCATCGAGTCGATCACCGATCTCGACGGCAAGAAAGTCTCGGTGAACACCATCAACGGTCCCGGTGATCTGAGCATCAAGGAGAGCATGGAGAAGTCGGGGGGCGACCCGGACAGCATCGAGTTCATCGAGCTCGCCTTCCCCGACGCCGAGGCGCAGCTCGTCGCGGGCAATGCCGACGCGATCTGGGTGGCGGAGCCTTTCCTGACCAACGCATTGAACAACGGTCTCGAGATGATCAGCGAGCCCTATCGTGAGGCGCTGCCCCAGCAGAGCGGACTGCAGGTGTTCAGCACCGGAGCCTGGGCCGCTGCGAACGCCGAGACCATCGCGAAGTTCCGCAAGGCGCTCGACGAATCGCTGACGTACGCGACGGAGCACGAGGACGAACTTCGAGCGCTTCTTCCCGAATTCATCAAGATGGACCCGGCTGTCGCCGAGGCGGTCGTCATCGAGGACCTGGATGCCGAACCACGCGAGCAGGTCTTGCAGGACTACGCGGATCTGCTGGTGAAGTACGAGTATGTCGCCGAGCCGATCGATGTTCCGGCGATGATCGCGAAGGGGTGAGGTTCGTCTTCTCGCCCACGCCCCCATAACGGGGCGTGGGCACCCACTATACGACGGGACTTGCCATGTGCCTTCCACCGCTGGTCGACGATGCCTCCTCACTCGACGGCGGCGTGGAAACGCTGCTGCGAGAACGGTTCACCTGTCGAGCCTTCGTGCCCACGCCGGTGCGGCCCGCCGTCATCGAGCGCATCCTGCTCCTCGCCCAGCGCGCCCCCTCGTGGTGCAACACTCAGCCCTGGCAGGTCGAGGTGTGCTCCGGCTCCGCGACAGCGAGATTCCGCCGGGCGCTCCTCGAACATGTCGAGCGCGCGGGCGAGGGTGCCGCGTTCGACTTCGATCCTCCTTCCACATACACCGGGCTGCACCGCCGGCGTCGGAGCGAGAGCGGCTGGCAGCTGTACGACGCCGTCGGCGTCCGGCGGGGCGATCGCGAGGCGAGTTCGCGTCAGGCGGCGCGCAATTTCGAGTTCTTCGGCGCCCCCCACGTCGCCATCGTGACCACCCCGGCCGAACTGGGCGCATACGGTGCTCTCGATGCGGGCGTCTACCTGAGCACCTTCCTTCTGGCGGCCCAGGCGAATGGCGTCGCGACGGCCCCCCAGGCGGCGCTCGCCCGATTCGCCCCGTTCGTGCGGGACTACTTCGGCATCGGTCACGATCGCAAGGTGGTGTACGGAGTGTCCTTCGGGTATGCCGATGAGCAGCACCCGGCGAACTCGTACCGCACCGGGCGTGCAGCTCTCAGCGAAACGGTGCGGTTCCACTCATGAACGGCTGCTCCGGGTTCGCGGGGTCGCTCCGCCCCGACCTCCGCGCGGGCGGTCGATCCTTGACATCCCATCGCCGTTCACCCACGATGGAATCGGTCCAGCCATTCATAGATGGGACCGAACCCACATCAGCTGTCTCGACGAGGAGGCATTCGCATGTCTGAACGATTGATCGCCACGGGAATCAAAGCTTTCACGGCAGAGGACGGAGCTGTCGGCTCCATCCGTTTCCTGGATTCCCCCGAAGAAGTTCTCGATTTCATCGACGGTCCCGACGTAGAAGACACGGTCGTGATCTCGCGTGGCGGCACCACGACGTTCATGTCGCCGGCGCTCATGTCGGGGGTTGCCGGGCTGATAACTCTGCAAGGAGCACCCGAAAGCCACCTCGGGATCCTCTCGCGGGAGTTCTCCATTCCTTGCGTGATGACGACGGTCTTCACGGAGGGCATCACGACCGACCGTGGGGAGACCATCCCCGCCGACGGAACGAGAGTCCGCCTCGACATCTCGGGCGATCACGGCCACGTCTACGTGGTCGAGAGCTGAACGCGGCCGACGAGAGGAGACGGGTGACAACATGACCGACACCACCACCGCCGTCGAGTTCGACGTGCAGACCTGGCTGCAGAAGTACACCGGAGAGATCCCCCAGGGAGTGCCGGGCGACAGGGCGATCCGTTCGCGCGTGGCCGTGCCCTTCATGGACACGACCGACGAGGACGTGTTGCGCACGACGCTGACCGCTCCCGAGATCAACAGCTGGCTGGACTACGCGGGATGGAACCTGTGGGACTTCATCCTCGGGCGTGCCTCCGAAGGTGAATCCGGCCTCATTCCCCGGCAGGAGTACGAGACCAACTCGTTCGTCCAGCAGTGGAACGCGTACCCCAAGTGGATCAACGACCTCACCGACACGCTGGGCGCGCAGGGCATCGTCGATCTGGCGAAGACCGCTAGTCGCGAGGTCGGAACGAAGATCAACGTGACGCGCAACTGGGCGGCGTCGGTGTGCCCGATCCTCGGGCGAGGGATCGCGATCGAGCTCGAGCAGGAAACTCCGGACTCCCGTCGCGAAGACCTCGAGACCTTCATCCAGTTCGGACGCCGCCTCCAGCACGGCACGTGGGGAGGAGGCTCGGGCCTCGTCTCCGGCCGCGAGTACCGGCTCGACGTCCTCGCTCCGGATTTCCTCGAGACGCTGGTGGCCGAGGTGACACCCCTGGACGAGCCCCAGAAGCTCGAGGCGTTCCGCAAATTCAACGCACGCACCGAACTGTTCGGCTTCATGTTCCACTACGACTGCCGCGCCGGCATGGGAGACACGGGACCGTACCCGCTCCCGGATGGACGCTTCGCGATCGTGCGCGACCACTTCCTGAACGAGGACATCTACCCCTGGGCGGGGGTCGCCGAGGGTCTCCCGTACGCCGTCACCCAGGTGATGATCTTCCCGGCCGACAAGGTCAGCGTCACCATCAACGACATCATGACCACGTTTTCGGAACCGTCGAACTATCTCGATTTCATCGAAGGCGTCGCGGTGTTCGCGCGCGACAGGCGGGACACCCCGATGAGCGAACTGCGGGTGCTCACCGCGGAAGAGATGGCCGGCTATGCCGAGATCTGCCAGAAGCAGACGATCGCGATGTATCGGACGCTGGCCCGGAAGTCGACCGAGGAGAAGATCCGCGACGGGATCATGGTGTACACGCGGGAGTTCCTGTTCCCGCACGCGATCAAAGCAGGTCTGTGGGACAAGTGGGTCGCGGACGGCTTCGACGACCTGCACCCGAACACCGAGGCCGCATGGCCGGTGCTGACCAGTTCGCGCGCCGCCGAAATCCTGACGCCGGTGCTGCTGTTCGGCAAGGGATTCCCGCCCGTCTCGGGCTGAACGGCATGAAGACCCGCCTCGCCCCCGGCGCATGAGCCCGGGGGCGAGGCGTGCAGAGGAGGAGAAGTGGAAAGAACGGTAGCGATCATCGGCTACTCAGCCGTTCCCGTGGGGAAGTGGCAGACGAAGCCGGATGACGACTTCCAGGTGCTCGAGCACGAGATGATGGGGCGGCTGGTCGTGGAAGCGGCCGCCGACGCGCAGGTCGACAAGGCGGACATCGGTGCGGTGGCGCTGAGTCTGCCGCGACCTTACACGCAGCAGAAGTACTTCGCGACGTTCATGGCGAACTATCTCCGGCTCCCGCTGCACGGCGGTGTCGCCGAGATCCTCGGCAACGGCATGACGGGCGCGTTGACATTCGAATCGGCGGCGAATGAGATCCTCCTCGGGCGCGCGAAGGTCGCGCTGGCGATGGGGATCAACTTCGAGTCGGCGGCGAACGCGCACGAGCACATGATGTCGTCGATGCGGGCCACCGGCGACGTGGACTTCCAGTCGCCCTTCGGGATCACCCCCATCGCGTGGTACGCGATGGATGCCAACCGGTACATCCACGAGCACGGGTCGTCGCGGGCCGAGATCGCGGCCGTCGCGGTGAAGAACCGATTCCACGCGTCCCTCAACCCGCTGGCGCAGTTCCGCAAGCCCATGACGCTCGAGGACGTGCTCGCGCAGCGCCCGATCGTCGACCCGCTGGGGCTGTACGAGGTGCCGCCGCGCAGTGACGGAGCCGCGTGCCTGGTGCTGGCCGACGAGGAGTACGCGAAGAGCCTGGGGCGCCCGTACGTGCGGGTGCGCGCGCGGGGCTTCTACCACGAGGGAGCCCACCAGATCAGCGAGATCCCGAACGATATGATCCGGTTCGAGGCAGCCGAGATCGCCGGCAAGAAGGCATTCGACGCTGCCGGGATCGCCGTCTCGGATGTCGATCTCGCGGAGGTGTACGCGCCGTGCACCATCGTCGAGGTGCTGGTCGGGGAGGCGCTCGGGCTGACGCCCCGCGGTGAGGGCGCCCGGTGGGCGGCAGACGGGCGCACCACGCTCGGCGGCGACATCCCCATCGCCACGTCCGGCGGGTTCACCTCGCGCGGCCACCCCGCGTACATGACGCCGTTGTACAGCTTCATCGAAGCGGTCGATCAACTGCGCGGGACCGCGGGGGAGCGGCAGGTGCCGGATGCCGAGTTCGCGGTGACGTCGGCAGAACTGGGCAACTACAACGCGGCGCTCGTCCACGTCCTGGAAGGGGTGCACTGATGCTCGAATCCGTTCACGTCGATTACCCGCATCCGTATCCGCCGCGTGTGAGCGAGTTCTCGCAGACGTTCTGGGACGCACTGGCCGAAGGCCGCTTCATCACCACGCGCAGCGTGTCGACGCAGCGGCTCACCTTCCCGCCGAAGCCCCTCTCGCCCGACGACTGGTCGACCGACATGGAGTGGGTGGAGCTCTCTGGTGAGGGCACGCTGTATTCGCACACCACGATCCATGCGTCGCCGACCGCCTTCATCGCCGAGCTCCCCTACGCCGTGTGCATCGTCGACCTCGACGAGGGCTTGCGTCTGGCGACGCGGTACATCGGCGACACCCCGGCGCAGATCGGCGGCCGGGTGAGACTGGTCGCCGTGCACCACACGGACCGGGTGTCGTACGCCGCGCGCGCGGCGTGACGTGCTCCAGATCCACGACCGAGTATCCGTTTCATAGAAAAAGGATGGCGACGTGCTGACAGACGCCGACCGGCTTCGGCACCGACTGAGCGGCGAGTTCGCCCGCGAGAGCGTCGCCTACTGCGCGATCGTTCCTGACGAGAGGTCGGTCTATCTCCTCTACGCCTGGGTCGACGCCGCCGACGTCGCGGGATACGCTTTTGCGATCTACCGCGCCGACGGCCCGGAGCCGGCATACTTCGCTCGACGCGAAGGGATCCCTGCTGCAGGTCAGGACTTCGATGACTGGCACGTGGGCGGGCTGCACGTCCGCGTGGGCGAGGACTTCACTCGTGCCGAGGTGACTTACGCGGACGACGAGTACCGGGTCGAGCTCACCTTCGAGGCGATCCACGACGCGTTCGACTACGGGTCCAACGTCACGGGCTGCCCGCCCTACCAGGCTACGAACCGCTACGAGCAGGGTGGAGTCATTCGCGGCACGCTCGAACGAAACGGGATGATCGTCGAGTTCGACGGCCCCGGCCATCGGGACCATTCGTGGGGGCGGCGTGACTGGTCGGCCATCCACCACTACAAGTGGCTGTCGATCGTGGGCGAGGATCGTGCGGCCAACATCATGGTCGCACTGGTCGAAGGCGAGACGCTGTACAACGGATACATCTTCCGCGATGGACTGCTGTCGGGGATCGTCCGGGCCGACATCGAGACCGGCTACTCTGCAGACCGCTTCCAGGATGCCATCACCGTCGTGGCCCTCGATGAGGCCGGTCGAAGCACCACTCTCGAATTCCCCGAACGCTTCGCTTCAGCTCGCTGGGACTATTCGCCGACGGTGAACTTCACCGACACCGGCATGACCGGGACGCTCCACGGCGGGGTGGTCCATGCCTACATCCAGTACGTCTGGCCGTGCGCATATCTCGACAGGATGCTGGCTGCCGCCGCGGTCGGACGCTGACGGGCGGGCGGACAACGCGTCGCACGGAAGAGGAGTGTGAGCCGCCGCCGGCGGTGGCTCACACTCCTCTTCCGTGCAGGTGATCGACGCTTTCGCTTGCGTATCAGACGGCGGGTACGTCCACGACGGTGACCGTTCCGGTGGCCCCGTCAACCGTTACCGTCATCCCCGAACGCAGCCGTGTTGTCGCGTTCGGAACCGACACCGCCGCCGGAATCCCGAGCTCGCGCGAGACGATGGCCGCGTGCGAGACGGCGGCGCCCGTGGCGCCGACCACCGCTCCTGCGCTGAGGAAGAGGGCGCCCCAGGACGAGTCGGTCGTCTGTGCGACCAGGACGTCACCCGGCTCGATGTCAATGTCCTCCTCGATCGAGTGCACGACCTTCACCAGGCCGGTGTGGATGCCCGGCGACACTCCTAGGCCCTGCAGAACTTCGCCCGCGGCGGCGGGACCGGAGCCGTTGGACGTGCCCGCCGGGACGAACAACGAGCGATCCGGGTAAGAGTCCTCCACGATGAACGGCGGGACGAGGCCCTCGAGCTCGGTGAGCTGAGCGCGACGCTCGTCGATGACCTCCTTCCACGCGGCGGGATCCGACAGGAAGTCCTCTACCTCAGTGTCCATGAGAAGCAGGATGTCGTCCCAGCGAGTGAGGTCGCCCGACGCGACGAAACGCGTCCCCAATTCGATCATGGTCAGCCGAGCCTCATTGACGATGCGCGTGCACTGCACCTTCGACTCTTCGCGGGCAGGAAGCGTGATTGCCGCCGAAGCCGCCGCCGCCTGAAACTGCGGCTGCATGTCGGTGCCCTCCAGCAGTGCGCTGATCTCCGAGATCGCGTCGGTGCGCTCGGCGGCGAAGGTGGCCGTTCGCGCTGTCGGCGACTTGTCGTCCGAGGCCTTCCGAGCGCTGTCGATCATGTGCAGCACGATGCTCGGGTCGGAAGAGTATGTCGCAGAGCGCAACTCCCAGACGCTCGGACCGATGAAGCCCCAGTTCCCGAGGAATGTGTCCCAAGCTGAGCGGAATCGCTCCGCGTCAGGGCCCTCAGCGGAGGACAATCGGTCCTGGAGACCGCTCAGCCCCTCGTCGAACGCCGCCGTGAGAGCGGGCGAGTTGCGGACGATGCGCGACAGGTTCCACAGCTCGAATGACTGCTGAGCCGAGTGAACGTCGCCGAATCCAGAGATGACCCTCGTCTCGAGGCCCGGACGTCCGGCGAGCGCTGCCGCTCCCGTGATGAGTCCCGTCACGATGGTCGCGGCGTAGAGGTTCACCATGTGCGTCGCGAACACCGGCCGCAGGCGGTCGGCGAGGTACTGTGCGCGCTCGAAGAGCTCCTGATGTGTGAGCGACGGCAGATCCGGGCGCTGCGCGATGAGGAAGTCGATCTCCTCGCGGTGCCGCTCGTTGTCCGTGTCGCCCTTCGGCGCGCCGATGACCTGCGCCATCCATGCGCCGGTGGCTGCCGAACGCTCGTCGTTCTCGTCATCCGGGTGGGGGGTGTAAGGCGTGATGTTGGGATTGTCGCCGAAGAACGATTGATCGATGGCCTCGGGCGACATCCCCGGCGCGCGCAGACCGAGGATGCGGAAGATCGACACGTTGATGTATACGTACCCACCGAAGGAGGCGACCGTCTCGCACCGCCCGTGCCCCTCGGGGCCGAAGTCGTCGGGAGTGAAGACGCCCATGGTGTACAGCGCGTCTCGGAATCCGCCTTCGTAGTCGACGCGCCCGAACAGGCTCCACGTGAAGGGGCTTGAGGCGACGGTGAACACTTCGCCGGTGTTCGCGCGGGTGAAGATCGGGAATCGCGTGCTGACGGCGTCGTCGCTCGGCCAGATCTTCTCTAGAGCGGTGGCTTCTTTCATTGCGTCATCTCCTTCGATGAGAGCCCGGCCGTGAGCGGGGCGACAAACCCTCGCGCTTTTGGCCTGATGTTTAGAAAGGCTATGCCAATCGTTCGAGGCCGAGCATCCCTCTTTGGGGTGCATTTCGGGCTGGGACGGGTCGGAAAGCGAACGAGGAGTGTGAGCCGCCGTCCGCGGCGGCTCACACTCCTCGTGCTCGTGACTCAGATGCGGTGAAGCCCCACTCCCGCGCCGAAGTGCGCCGGAAGGATGGTCCCGGCTCGCCCGTCGGTGATGAGGTCGTAGACCTCGTCAGCGGTGGCGCCCAGATCGTAGAAACCGGCGTCGAGGATCTCCTGCCAGACGCCGCTCGCCTTGGCGATGGGCGCGATGAAGTCCGTGTAGTACACGCGCGCGCCCGACTCGATCTTCTCCCGGTCGCTCATGCTCGCGATGGCGGGGTACAGCCGCGACGACGCTGACTCGGTCTGCACGGTCAGTGCCGGGAGGTCCGAATCCTTCAGCAGCTTCAGCTCCGACATGGGAGTCTGCTCGTTCTGCTTCACGTAGATCGTGTAACCGGTCAGCGCCTTCAGATAATTGGCCGGCTCGGTGAACATCGTGCCGATGTCGACCAGGGACTTCTCGATGGGCACGCTGCCGTCGAAGAACATCGCGATCGTGATCGCGTACGGCAGGTCGGCGACGGGCCCCGCCCAGGGGTACTCCTTCTCGTTGACGACGTGGTCGCGGACGAGCATCCACCCGCCGTCCGGTGTCGGGTACGGGCCGGAGTCGGCTACGCCGCACCGATTGTCGAAGTGCAGCAGGAAGGAAGTGATGCCGGTGACCCCGTTGAAGCGCTGGAACTCCTTACGCTGCGCGTCATCCTCGATCACGGTCCGCTCTTCCCAGAGCTTGGTCTGAAGGTCCTGCTCGAGAATGGGCGCGGCGTAGTCGCGTCCTGCCGTCATCATGTGGCCGTTGTCGTCCCACAGTCCGCGATAGAGGCGACGGGTGAACTGCATCGCGTTTCGCAGATCGTCCACGTTCTTGTCGGGATCCTGTCGGCCGAGCTCGACCGCGATTCCCCGGCCGAGGGCGAGCGGCACGCCCGACGACCAGATGTGCAGCAGATTCACCTTGGTGCCGATCTGTGACCGCGCCGACGCGCCGACCTCGCGCAGGCCGTCGACCCCGATCTTCTCGGTGATCATGCGGTGCCACCGCGGGTGGAGGCGCCACTGCGAGTAGATGCCCAGGAGCTCGTACTCGGGCCGCGGGATGAGGCCGGACTCGCCTTCGCTGAGGCGTGCGATGAGGATGTCCCACACGTTCCAGCCGTAGTAGTTCAGCAGGTCGTTCACCTCGACGTCCGTCAGATCGCGTCCGAGTGAGTCGTCGGTGAGGTGAAGGACGTCCGAGACCATCTGGCC
>DATEOM010000581.1:0-2088 GCA_035274105.1 Microbacterium sp. | reverse complement strand
CATCTCGGCGATCTACTCGATCGACGACAAGCCGATCAAGGGCTGGCTCGCGAAGTTCCTCACGACCGGCCAGCGCTCGCAGTTCGCGGCGTTCAACCTGCACAACCTGCTCCGCGGCCGCAACATGGCGGTGCTCGGCGGGCAGTTCTCGATCTTCTCGACGCACGCCCTGCGCGACGTCATGAAGGAGAACCACCAGTCGACGCCGTGGGTCAAGGACTCCGAGGTCGAGGACTCGCTGCTGTCGCTGCAGATCAAGAGCGCCGGCTACCTCACCAAGATCAGCCCGTTCGCCCGCGCCGACGTCGGCGGCATGACGACGCTCCGCGCACTCGACGCGCAGCAGGTCAAGTGGACGTACGGCGCCATCGAGCTCATGTGGCCGGGCCAGCGCGGCGACACCAAGGGCCAGCCGTTCCACCCGAACCTGCGCGTCCGCTGGCTCGAGCACTTCGACATGCTCATGAACATGTTCGTGCGCGTCGCGTTCATCACCCTGCTGGCGGCGTCGCTGTCGATCGGCGCGTTCGTCTTCTCGTACTGGTGGCTCATCCCGCCGGTGGTCGCGATCGCCCTCAACACGCGCATGGCGCTCACGATGAACAACCGCAATGCGCGCGACATCCTGTTCGGCCTGACGCTGGTCCCGGCCGAGATCTACATGTGGATCCGGTGCAGCCACTTCGTGCGCTCGTGGACGCGGTTCCTGTCGCGCAAGAAGGTCGACAACTGGGCCATGCAGGCCAAGGCCGAGCGCGGTGGCGGCTTCGGTCACTGGACGCCGCTCATCCTCGCGGTCGCCGTCATCGCCGCGATGGTCGCGATCTGGATGATGCTGCCCGTCATGGTGCAGTCCACGGTCCTCTGGATCGGCTGGCCGATCGTCGGCGTCGTCACGGTGCTGCAGACGCTGACCATGTTCTTCAAGCTCATCCGTCGTCACCACGGATACAAGGTCTGACCCGAACCCGAATCGGGTCAGCACTGGGGAAGCGCCGCGGCTGGGGAGCACGGCGCAGGGGGAGGAGGTGAGGGTCCCGCCGAGGGGGAGAGGCGGGGACCCTCACCGAGCAAGGGTTCCGCAAGGGGAGAGGCGGACACCCTTCCCGAAAGTGAAGGAGGCATCCGATCGCGTGGGGCGAGCGGATGCCTCCTTCGCTGTATGGGGCGAGTCAGCCTTCCGACGTCAGCCGGTAGCCGACGCCGCGCACGGTCTCGATGTACCGCGGGTTCGCGGCGCTCTCGCCGAGCTTGCGTCGCAGGTTGGTCATGTGGGCCTCGACGGCGCGCTTGTCGGCGTCGCCCACGAAGTAGCTCGTCACGTAGGACTCGCCGCGCAGCACGAGCGTCAGGTCGGCCTTGCTGCGCACGCGCCGCTTCGACTCGAGCAGCGTCGCGAGCAGGTCGAACTCGGTGCGCGTGAGGTCGAGCTCGTCGCCGCCGATGAGCACGATGCGGTTCTCGGGGTGCAGTCGCAGGTCGCGGTGCGTCAGCCACTCGCCGTCCGTGTCGACGAGAGCGGGGACGGATGCTGCGCCCGCAGGCACGATGACGGTTCCGGGTGTCGCGGGGTCGCGGTCTTCGAGCACGGGTGCGGGCGGGACGGCGCTGGTCGTGGGCCTCACGCCGGGGAACGACGGACCGACGCTCCCCTGCGACGGCGCTGCCGGCGCCGCGACGGCGCGCTCCGCGTCGGTGGTGCGGCGCCGCATGAGTGCCTCGACGCGGGCGCGCAGCTCGCGGGGGCGGAAGGGCTTGAGGAGGTAGTCGTCGGCGCCGGCGCCGAGACCCGCGATCACGTCGGCCTCATCGTTCATGCCGGTGAGCATGATGATGTACGTGTCGGACTGCGCGCGGATGCGCTTGGCCGCCTCGATGCCGTCGATGCCGGGCATGTTGACGTCGATGGTCGTGAGCACCGGCTTGTAGGTGAGAACGGCCCGCACGCCGTCGATGCCGTTGCCGACCGAGACGGTCGAGAACCCCGAGGATTCGAGGACCTCGGCCAGGACGTGGCGGATCTCTTTGTCGTCCTCGATGATGACCGCTGTCTTCAGCTCGTCAGAAGGGGTGCTCATGCGTGCGATC
>DATEOM010000580.1:0-2404 GCA_035274105.1 Microbacterium sp. | reverse complement strand
GGCTCGCAGAGCGCAACCTCAACCGCTTCACCGTGGTGCTCGCGCTGGTGTGGTTCGCCTCCATCGTGGCCCTCGGCCTGATCACGAAGTTCCAGGCCATCTGATGGCTACCGGAGGCAACGCGATCCGCGGCACCCGCGTCGGTGCCGGTCCGATGGGCGAACAGGACCACGGCTTCCACGCCGAGCGCGTGGCCGTCTCGTACTGGGACGCCCTGGGCAACGAGACGGTGCGCTACTTCGCGGCGGGCATCCCCGAAGAGGAGATCCCCGACACGATCGACTCGCCGCACTCGGGCCTGCCGGCCGGACGCGACAAGGAGAACCCTCCTGCCGTCGCGAAGACCGAGCCCTACAAGACGCACCTCGCCTATGTGAAGGAGCGCCGCACCGAGGAAGAGGCCGAGACCCTCCTCGATGACGCCCTCAAGCAGCTGCGCGAACGTCGCGGCCAGGACTGAATCACTTCAGACATACGAGAAGAGCGGATGCTGCAGCATCCGCTCTTCTCGTATGTCAGGCGCTCGTCGCCGAGCCCGTGTCAGTACTCCCGGTCGATGAGTTCCGGCGGCACCTGGGCGGCGGCGGCCTGGTCGACGAAGAACGTCGTGCGCTTGCGGCCCTTCGCACCGGCGGCCGGCACGCTGGCGTAGCTGGCACCGGCGAGGGCGAGCCCGAGGGCGGCCGCCTTGTCGGTGCCCGCCAGCACGAGCCACACCCGCTTCGAGCTGTTGATCACCGGGCGCGTCATGGTGATGCGCTCGGGCGGCGGCTTCGGGGCGTCGCGCACCGCGACCACCGAGCGGTCGGTGATCTGGATCTCGGAGCGGTCGGGGAAGAGCGATGCGATGTGCCCGTCCGGCCCGACGCCGAGGAAGCACACGTCGAACGACGGCCACGCACCCTCTTTGCCTGGGAAACGCGCCAACTCCTCGGCGTAGGCGGCGGCCGCACCGTCCAGGTCGACGCCCTCGTCGCTGCCGGGGGCGGCGTGGATGTTCTCCGCCGGGATGTCGAGGCCGTCGAGGAATGCCTCGCGTGCTTGGCGATCGTTGCGGTCCGCGTGGCCCACGGGAACGAAGCGCTCGTCGCACCACCAGAAGTGCACGCGCGACCAGTCGATGCTCTCAGCGCGAGGGCTGCGCGCCGCGGCGCCGAGCACCGCGGCAGCCATCCAGCCACCGGTCAGCGAGACATGGGCGAGCTTGCCCTCATCGATGCGCGTGGCGACGCGACGCAGAAAGCGAGGCGCGACCGACTCGGCGAGGGCGGCGGGGTCGGGACTGATGATGACGCGTTTCTCGGCCCATCCTTCAGGCATCCTGCGTCCCGTCCGTCACCCGCGCACCGCTCATCAGGCCTGCGTACCCTTCGTCGCCGGGGGGTCGAGCAGCTCCCAACCCTCGGTGATGACTCGACCATACAGGACGTCCGGGTCGAGGCGTCGGAGCTCCTCCGCGAGGCATTCGCGCAGTGTGCGGCGGGGGAAAGCGAGGTCGTGCGTGGGCTGACCCGGCTGCGTGAGGATGGCGACGCCGGGGGACGGGCGCTCGAGGAGCACCTCGCCGCTCGGGCGCACCAGGGCGACGGACTTGATGCCGTGCGGCCACTCTTCCGCGTCGAGGTAGGCCCAGTCGACCGGCACGTCGAGGGTGAGGCGCAGCCACGCGGCCAGGAGCGCGGTGGAGGGAGAGTCGGCCGCCCCTCGCACGCGCACGCCCACGACGGGCTCGTACGGTGGCTGGTCGAGGATCGCGGCGAGCTGCTCACGCCAGCGCGTCAGGCGCGTCCACGCGAGGTCGGTGTCGCCCGGCGCGTACTGCTCGCCGAGGTCGGCGACCCAGGCCGACGGGTCGGACTTGGTGGCGGCATCGGTGATCCGGCGCTGCGCGATGCGGCCGATCGACGTCTTCGAGATGTGGTCGGGGGTCCGGTTGGGCCACCACACCACGACGGGGGCGTCAGGCAGCAGAAGCCCCGTCACGAGGCTCTCCAGGTTCGAACGCCCGGCGTCGCCGAACGCGCGCAGCGTGACGACCTCGCTCGCGCCGGCGTCGCCGCCGACGCGGATCTGTGCGTCCAGGCGGGACTCGCCGTCGTCGCCGTCCGGGATCATCAGCACGATGACGCGCATCGGGTGCTCGCGGGACGCGTCGTTCGCGGCCTCGATCACCTCTTCGACGGCGCCCTCGCGGGTCAGGATGACGAGCGTCAGCACGCGGCCGAGCGCGACGGCCCCGCCCTCTTCGCGCACATTGACGAGCGCGCGGGAGATCTTGCTGACGGTGGTGTCGGGAAGGTCGACGATCACGGGCGCCTCCAGGTGCGACCATCGCGGGAGAGCATCTCGTCCGCGGAATCCGGGCCCCACGACCCGGGCGAGTACTGTTCGAGCGGTCCGCCCT
>DATEOM010000579.1:0-3915 GCA_035274105.1 Microbacterium sp. | reverse complement strand
TCCTGCAGTACCTGGTGCTGCGCGAGGGACGCACGATCGAGCGCACCGAGCTCGTCGGATCGCTGTGGCACGGCGCCGCGGGGCTTCGCCCTCTACGTCGGCATCGATGAGGCCAAGGCCGCCGCCTCCGGTGTGAACCTCGGCGTTCTCGTCGACGCCCTGCGACGCACGCTCGCAGAGCTCGCCCCGTCGGCAGAGACCTACGCCACGGTCGCCCTCGCGCCGGTCGGCTCCGGCGGCCGCGACGTCGACGTCGTGCGCCTCGCGCTGCACGAGCCGTCGGCCGTCGCCCGCACGAAGCAGGAGGAGCCCGAGGACGAGGAGCCGGCATCGGGCGGCGTGGTCGTCGACATCTCGCGCAAGCGCGTGCTCATCGACGGCGAGTCGGCCGCCTTCACGTTCAAGGAGTTCGAGCTGCTGCAGTACCTCGTGCTCCGCGAGGGCCGCACGATCGAGCGCACCGAGCTCGTCACCTCGCTGTGGCAGGGAGCCACCGACGACGACGCTCCGGGTGAGCGCACCATCGACGTGCACGTCCGGCGCCTCCGCGCCAAGCTCGGCCGCTACGAGGACATCGTCCGCACCGTCCGCGGCGTCGGCTACCGCTTCGACCGCCACGCCGACGTCGTCATCCGCTACGGCCACGGCACCCCGTCGCCCGACCGCTTCTGATCCCCGCCGCTCCGGCGGCGATGTCGGAGGGCGCGGCGTAGGGTGGGCGGCATGACCACCTCGCTCTCGCGCATTCCTCGGACGAGGGGTGCCGAGCGCTTCGGTGCGCGCGCGGCGACCCGCGATCCCCGGCCCGATCCCGGCCGGCCCCTCGAGACGGAGTACCGGCCGCGGCATCCGCTCGACCTCCGTCGCACGGTGCTGTACCAGCGGCACGGTGCCGGCGACCCGACGATGACGGTCTCGGGCACGGTCATCTGGCGTGTCAGCCGCACGCCCGCGGGCATCGCGACGCTCGCCATCCGCGAGACGCACCCCGGCGTGATCCGCGGCGCGGCCTGGGGTCCTGGGCGCGAATGGGCGCTCGCGCAGCTTCCCGCGCTGTGCGGCGCCGACGATGATCCCGGCGACTTCGATGCGTCGCAGCATCCGCTCATCGCCGACGCCCATCACCGCAATCCCGGCCTGCGCCTGTCGCGCACCGATCTCGTGTTCGACGCGCTGGTGAGTGCGATCTTCGAGCAGAAGGTCACCGGCATGCAGGCGTTCGGCGCGTGGCGGCGCGTCGTCACGTGGTGCGGCGAGCGCGCCCCCGGTCCGACGCCCGCGCCGATGTTCGCACCGCCGACGATCGACGGCTGGCAGCACGTCCCGTCGTGGGTCTGGCACCGGGCGGGGCTCGAGCCGCAGTCGAAGACCGTCGTGCGCGCGGCGCATCGTGGCGATGCCATCGTGCGGGCGGTACTGGCCGCCGAAGACGGCGAGTCCGTCGACCGTGTGCTGATCAGCCAGCGCGGCATCGGCCCGTGGACCTCGGCCGAGACGCGCATCCGGGCGTTGGGCGATGCCGACGCCGTGAGCGTCGGCGACTACCACCTGGCTCACGAGGTCGGTCACGCACTGGCGGGCCACCGCACGGACGACGAGGGGATGCTGCGTCTCCTGGCCGCGTGGCCGGGTCAGCGTCAGCGCGTCATCCGGCTGATCGGCGCCAGCGGTGTGCGTGAGCCGCGCCGCGGTGCGCGACTGCACCCCGAGGACCACCGCGACCGCTGACCCGGCCGCTCCGAAGAGCGGCCGGGTCGCTGCGTCCGTTCAGTCGCCCTTCACATTGACGAGCTGCCGCAGCGTGTGCCGCACCTCGACGAGGTCGGCCGCGTCGGCCATGACCCGGTCGATCGGCTTATACGCCTGCGGGATCTCGTCGATGAAGGCGTCGGTGTCGCGGAACTCGATCCCCGTCATCGCTGCGCGCAGCTGCTCATGAGTGAACGTGCGGCGCGCCGCATTGCGCGAGAACTCGCGACCCGCACCGTGCGGCGAGGAGTTCAGCGAGAGCGGGTTGCCGAGGCCCTCCACGACGTACGACGCCGTTCCCATCGAACCCGGGATGAGGCCGGGCCGACCGGCGTCCGCCTGGATCGCGCCCTTGCGGGACACCCACACCTGCTTGCCGAAGTGCTTCTCCGACTCCGTGAAGTTGTGGTGGCAGTTGATCCGCTCGTGCTCGATCACCGGCTCGCCCAGGAGCTCCGAGAGCTGACGTGCGACGCGGTCCATCATCTCCTCACGATTGAGCAGAGCGAAGTGCTGTGCCCACCGCAGCTCGCGGATGTATGCCCGGAACTCCGGCGTCCCCTCGACGAGGTACGCGAGGTCGGGGTCGGGAAGCTCGATCCACCACTGCTTCGCCAGGCGCTGCGCGACACCGATGTGGTGCGTGGCGATCTTGTTTCCAACACCCCGCGAACCGGAGTGGAGGAACATCCACACGCGCTCGAGCTCATCCACCGACACCTCGATGAAGTGGTTGCCCGATCCCAGCGAACCGACCTGCAGGCGCCAATGGCCGGCGTACCGCGCCGGGTCGAACTCGGCCTTCTCGGCGAGTTCCTCCAGCTCCGCGACCCGCGGCTCGGCGGTGGCGACCAGTTTGCGGTTGTCATGCCCGGCCGAGAGGGGGACGGCCCGCTCGATCTGCTCGCGCAGCTGCGTGAGGTCGCGCGCGACGAGCTGCGCCTTCGTGAACTGGGTGCGTACGGCGATCATGCCGCAGCCGATGTCGACCCCGACGGCGGCGGGCATGATGGCCCCGAGCGTCGGAATGACCGACCCCACGGTCGCGCCCTTCCCGAGATGGGCATCCGGCATGAGCGCCAGGTGCGGGTGGATGAACGGCATGCGGGACGAGGTACGGGCCTGCTCGACGGTCTTCTCGTCGATCAGGCTCGCCCACGAGAGCAGCCGGTCTGTGAGCCTCTCCATGATTCCTTTCCTTGCGAGGCCACGCACCCGTTTCGGGTGCGCGGGGCGGGCCGTCGGTTCGGAGCTCCCCCCGGGAAAGGGAAACGCCCCGAACCTGTGCGGTGCGGGGCGTGGATCAGCGGATGCTGCTACACGGCCTGCGCCGGAGGGGACGACTCGTAGCGGTCGTCGGGCTGCTGACCCCGGACCGCCTCGAAACGGAGTTCGCGCTCGGCGTTCATCCGTCGTCCTCTCGGCTCGCTCGTGAGGCCGCGCCGGTCGACGCAGCCACGCCACCGTAGAGGACGGCGCCGCGCGGCGTCAAGGGCCGCGCGACCGCAGGCTCCCTTGCGGATGTCGGAGGTCCCGACGACACTGGGACGCGCCACGCGGCCGGGCGCGGCATCCACCATCCACTTCAGGAGTTCGACATGCCCAGCCTCAACCCTTATCTCTCCTTCCGGAATCAGGCCCGCGAAGCGATGACCTTCTACCAGAGCGTCTTCGGGGGCGACCTCGACATCTCAACGTTCGGCCAGTACGAAGGGATGGTGCAGGACCCCTCCGAGAGCGACCTCGTGATGCACGCCCAGCTGACCAGTCCCGATGGATTCGTGCTCATGGGCTCCGACACGCCCACCGGCATGAACTACGAGAAGCCGGCAGGCATCTCGGTCTCGGTGAGCGGAGACGACGAGGGCTCGCTCCAGGGCTTCTGGGACAAGCTCGCCGACGGCGGGACGATCACGATGCCCTACGACACGCCGCCGTGGGGCGGCAAATTCGGCATGCTCACCGACCGCTTCGGCATCGACTGGATGATCGCGGTCAACGCGCAGGAGGGCTGAGTCCCTACGCGGACCCGGGTGTGAGGCCGGGGTCCGCGCTCACGCGCCCGCGCACGGGGCCGGAGGCGATCAGGCGTATTCGCTGTCGTCGACCGGCGACGGCGCGGGGCCGAGCGCGTCGAGCTCGGTCCACACGTCGTCCGGGATCGGC
>DATEOM010000578.1:0-2090 GCA_035274105.1 Microbacterium sp. | reverse complement strand
CCGGTAGTACGACAGGCGTTCGCGATCGGGCTCGATCCCGTACGCCTCGATGAGGGCGTCCTCCCATCCCTCGCCATAGTTCCACGCCGTCGACATCGACGCCACGGCGATGTCGGCCCAGCGGTCCGCGACGCCGAGCGCACCGAGGTCGACGTGCCCGCTCCACCGGCCGTCGTCGCCGATCAGCGTGTTGGGGCAGCACGCGTCGCCGTGGCAGACGACGAGCCGGTCGATCGGCGGCGCGTCACGCAAGGATTCGGGAACACGGATGCCTCGGCCGTCGGCATTCGCGATCCGCCAGGGCACGCCCCAGTCGAAGGGGCAGTCGTCGACCGGCAGCGCGTCGTGCAGCGCGCGAAGACCCCGGCCGACCGTGCGGACGGCGGTGGCGGCATCCGTGATCCATCGCGGATCGACCGCCGACAACCCCGGGAGCGCGAGCGTGACGAGCCACTCGTGGGTGTGGTCGCCGCCGACCTCGAGGACGCGGGGCACCGAGGTGAACGGCGACGCCCACCGCAGCCGCTCGGCCTCGCCGGCGAACGACGTCTCGTCGTTGCGCGGACCGTACTTCAGGTAGCGGCCGTCGTCGGTGCGGAACGTCATACCGCCGAGTTCGTTGACCCAGACCGGCGCGAGCTCCGCGCCTCGCGCGAGCTCCCGCACGCGTTCCGGGACGGCGACGTCTTCCACCGGGATCGACACGGGTCCCATCCTCTCGTGCCGCCGTCCTGCGAGGGACGGGCACCGTCAGCGCTGGAGCGCCTCGCGGAGGATGAGGGCGTGGTTGTGCGTGTCGTCGTGGACGGCGTGCAGCAGCGTCACGACGGGGTGCGGGGACAGCTCCTCCCGGAGCGACGCGACGGCGGTGCTCGCCGGCCCGTCGAGCTCGGCCCGGTACGCCGTCTCGAAGTCGGGCCACGACATGTCGTCGTGGTGGAAGGCCTTGCGCAGCTCGGTCGAGGGAGCGACCTCTTTCGCCCAGAGGTCGAGCGCGGCCCGCTCCTTCGAGAGCCCGCGCGGCCACAGCCGGTCGACCAGCACGCGGAAGCCGTCGTCCTCGGCCGGGTCGTCGTAGACGCGCTTGAGCCGGATCTGCATGCGCCCATCCAACCCGCCTGCCGCGCGGTGCGCCACCGTCGTGGTGGGATGAGAGCATGCCCACCACGCGCGCGACCCGCCGTCGAGGACCGCTCACCGCGTTCGAGGGTGACGAGCCCGCGGTCGCGATCGGCGACGGCGCGGCGCGGCACGTGAGGCTCTCACCGGACGGAATCTCCCGTCACATCGGCGAGCCCCGGTCGCAGTTCGTGCCGTGGACGCAGGTGCACACGGTCACGGTGGATCCGCCGGCGAGCTGGTGGCCGTATCCCGCGATCTCCGACATGGCGGCGGCGCTGCTCGGCGGTGTGGCCGGAGGGCTCGAGACCGGCGACGTGGCCGAGACACCGACCTTCCTCGTCGTCATCACGACGCTCGACGGGGAGCGGCTGGAGTGGCGGGCCACCCAGCACTACCTCTCCGGCTATCGCCGCGGCGACGCGCACGCGACGACGCGGCTCGTGGAGTACCTGAGCGCCCGTGGCGAGGCGCGCCTGCTCCTTGCGCGCCCCGCCGAGCTGATCGACCGGATCTCGGCCCTGACCCGGATCGGTCCGCAGTTCGGGCCGTGACGGGCCCGGCGAGCGCCCGTTAGCCTGGTCAGGACGCATCGCAGACCGGTGAGCGATGGGACTGAGTCCCGCGTATGCTGGTACGCGGTTCCGCAGAATCCGGAGTTCGAAGGAGAATCCATGGACCTCACGGGCACCGCCGCACTCGTCACCGGTGGCGCGAGCGGACTCGGCCTCGCCACGGCTCGGCGGCTCGCCGCCGCGGGGGCGACCGTCACCATCGTCGACCTGCCGTCCTCGGCTGGCGCCGACATCGCGGCGGAGCTCGGCGGATCGTTCGCTCCGGCCGACGTGACGAGCCCGGAGCAGGTGGCCGCCGCAGTCGCCACGGCCGCAGCATCCGGCCCCCTCCGCGTCGTCGTGAACTGCGCCGGCATCGCGCCGCCCGCCAAGGTGCTCGACCGCGAGGGCGACCCG
>DATEOM010000577.1:0-2228 GCA_035274105.1 Microbacterium sp. | reverse complement strand
TCGGAGCCGAGTGCGGTGTCATCGGCGACGCGGGAGCCGCCGACGAGAACGGCGCAGCGCGGGAGGATGCCGCCGAGTCCGGGGTAGGCGGCGGACACAGCCTCGCGCAGTGCGCCGAGCGTGGCCTCGGAACGACGCTCGGTGTCGAGCCCGGTGGCCTCCTGGGCGGCGGCGAAGTAGCGGACGACGGCCATCAGACCTCCCACTCGTTCGCCATCGCGGTGATGACGGCGACCGCGGCCGCGGTGTCTTCGGGCGAACCGCCGGCGCGGCCGGCGACGAGCCCGGCAGCGAAGGCGCTGAACGGCGCTGCCGGGCGCGCCACCCCTAGCGCCACGTCGCGGGCGAGGTCGAGGATCAGCGCCACCGGGAGCTCTTCGGGCGCGAGGTCGAACCGCTCGCGCAGCGCGTCGGCCCACGCGTCGAGCGCTTCGGGCGGAAGGGTGCGGGACTGCTCGCTCATGACGGCTCCTCGGATGCGTGCTCGGCCCTACGTCGGGCCTCTTCCAGATCCTCCCACGTGTCGACGTCGCGGGTCAGGTCGTCGGGTGCGGCGACGACGGTGATCGCCAGATCGTCGAGCAGCGCGCGCACGGGCGCGTCACGGCCGGCATCGGGAAGAACGGATGCTGCGGCCCGCAGCGCGCGCGTGCGGTACACGCCGATCAGCCACTGCGGCCGGCTCGTCGCGTCGGCCAGACAGACTCCATCGGTGTCGGAGGGGAGGAGCAGTATGTCATCCACCAGCCGCCGCACGGCGGCGCCGATGCCGGGGAGGTCGCATGCGAGCAGGAGCGTCCACGTCGGGTCGTCCTCCTCCGTCCAGGACGCGAGTGCCGCGACCACGGCCGCCGCCGGGCCGGTGAACGGCGGGTCCTCACGCACCCACGCGACCGGCAGCGTCTCGTCGAGGACGGGTGCCACCACCGTGATCGGCCGGGCGGCAGCATCCGTCGCCGCCGACACCGCCGCCGACAGCAGCGTGCGTCCGCCGACGTCGAAGAGGGGCTTCGCCGCGCCGTCGACGCGGGACGCGCGGCCGCCGGCGAGGAGGATCGCGCCGAGATGGCCCCGAGCCGGCGTCATTCCTCGCCCGGGCGGTGCCAGTCGCCGCTCTTGCCGCCGGTCTTGGTCACGATGCGCACGTTCTCGATCGAGGTGCCCTTGTCGAGGCCCTTCACCATGTCGACGACCGCGAGGGCGGCGACCGAGACCGCGGTGAGCGCCTCCATCTCGACCCCGGTGCGGTCCGCGGTGCGGACCGTCGCCTCGATGCTCACCCCGTCGTCGTCGATGTCGAGGTCGACCGTCGCGCCGTGCACACCGATGACGTGTGCGAGCGGCAGGAGCTCGGGCGTGCGTTTGGCGGCCTGGATGCCCGAGATGCGGGCGACGGCGAGCACGTCGCCCTTCGGCACCGAGCCGCCGCGGAGGGCCGCGACGACATGCGGCGCGCAGCGGACGAAGCCGCGCGCGGTGGCGGAGCGGACCGTCGGCTGCTTGAGGGTCACGTCGACCATGCGGGCATTCCCCGCCTCGTCGAGGTGGGTGAACGTCGGCTGGTCGGTGGTGCTCATGAGATCAGCATGACATCGACGAGGTCGCCGGCCGCGACGGCGTCGACCTCGGCAGGAACGACCGCGTACGCTTCGGCGCGGCCGAGTCCGCCGACGAGGTGCGACCCGCCGGAGGTCGCGGGGTTCACGCGCCATTCCCGCGGGTCGGTGCGGTCGATCGTGACGGGAAGGTACTGTCGTCGCCCGGGCGGCGTGCGCCAGCCGGCGCCGGTCGGCAGGGTGAGCACGGGGCGATGCAAGACCTGGCGCCCCTGCATGCGCAGCAGCGCGGGGCGCACGAACACCTCGAACGACACCGCGGCGCTGACGGGGTTGCCGGGAAGGCCGAACAGCAGCGCGCCCGAGGGGAGGCGGCCGAATCCCTGCGGCTTGCCCGGCTGCATCGCGATCTTCGAGAACGTCATCGTGCCGGCAAGCGTCGTCTTCACGACCTCGTAGGCACCCGCGCTGACGCCGCCCGAGAAGACGACGACGTCGGCCGGTCGCGGCGCCCGCGGATCGGTCACCTCGGCCAAGACCGCGTCGAGGTCGCCGGGCTCGTCGGGAACACTCGCGCGGCGCACGACCTCGGCGCCCGCGTCGGCGGCGAGGGCCGCCAGCAGCACGCTGTTCGACTCGGGGATCTGGCCGCGCTGCAGCGGCGCTCCGGGC
>DATEOM010000576.1:0-2089 GCA_035274105.1 Microbacterium sp. | reverse complement strand
CATCATGGGCGTCGGCTTCGCGTCGTGGGCGTCCCGCCTGCCCGCGGTGAAGGTGGACCTGGGCATCAACGACCTCCAGGTGGGGGTCCTGCTGTTCGTGTCGGGTGTCACGTCGATCCTCGGTCTGTCGCTGGCCAACGTCATCGTCGCGCGCTGGGGAGCGCGACGCGGCATGTTCGCGACGATCCTCACTTTCGCGCTCGGCGTCATGGTCGCGGGCGTGGGCGTGCAGTTCACGCAGTCGTATCTCATCGCCGCCGTGGGCCTCGGACTGATGGGCCTCGGGATGAGCGCCACGGACGTCATGATGAACGTCGAGGCGGCCGCCGTCGAGCAGGCGTTCGAGCGCACGCTCATGCCGCTGTTCCATGCGTTCTTCAGCCTCGGCACCGTCGCCGGCGCCGGCCTCGGCGTGGCGATGGCGGCCCTCGGCATCGGCGTCGGCTGGCACCTCGGCGCCGCCGGCCTGATCATCGCCGCGACGGGACTGCTGTCGCTGCGCGCGGTCCCCGTGCGCGAGAGCATGCACGACGACGCCGCGACGGCGATCACGCGTCGCGAGCGCTTCGCCGAGGTGCTGGCCGTGTGGCGCGACCCGCGCACCTACGCGATCGGCGCCATCATGCTCGGCATGGCGTTCGCCGAAGGCAGCGCCACCGACTGGCTCACCATCGCCGTGGTCGACGGCCACGACCAGACCGAGGCCGTCGGCGCCGTCGCTCTGACGGTGTTCTCGGTCGCGATGACGACGTTCCGCATCCTGGGCGGCCCGCTCGTCGATCGGATCGGCCGCGTCTGGTCGCTGCGCATCCTGTCGATCGCCGCCGGCATCGGCCTGGTCATGTTCATCCTCGCGCCGAACCTGCCGATCGCCTTCATCGGCATCGCACTGTGGGGTGCGGGGGCGTCGCTCGGCTTCCCGCTGGGCATGTCGGCGGCGGCGGACGACCCGAAGAGGGCGGCGGCCTCGGTCTCTGCCGCCGCGACCATCGGGTATCTCGCGTTCCTGTGCGGACCGCCCATCCTCGGGTGGATCAGCCACGAGATCGGCATCCTGCCGACCCTGTGGATCATCGTCGCCCTCATCGCGATGTCGGGGCTCGCCTCGGGCGCCGCGAAGCCGATCGCCGGCTCGAAGGTCGGCGCCGGCCACGCCCACCACTGACCGCCCCGGCGGCCGCGCCGGTCACCACTGACCGGTCCGGCGGACGGATCGGATCAGGTCAGAGCCGGTCGGCCACCGTCGCAGCGACGGTGAGCCATGCGTCGCGCGTCTCGGGCGACAGCGCGTCGAAGTCGATGGGTCCGCCGTCGACGAGCGACGGATCGAACGGCGCGTGCACGACGGCCGACGTCACCTGCTCGAAGTGCTGCGAGAGGCGCGACTCGAGCTTGCGATCCGGACGCGACGACGGGGCCGTGAGCACGGTCACCGCCTCATCGATCTTTCGGCCGAAGCCCTTCTCGCGCAGACCGTCGAGCAGCCACGCGGCGCTGGCCGCCGTGTCTTCGCGCACGGTCGACACGATCACCAGCTGGTCCGCGGCGGCGACGGCCGCGACCCAGTTCGACGCGCGCATGTTGTTGCCCGTGTCGACGATCATCAGGCGGTAGTACCGGCGCAGCAGGGCATGGAGCCGGTCGAAGGCGGCCGCATCGATCGTCGAGGAGGCCGCGGCGTCCTCGTCGGAGGCGAGCACGTCGAAGCGCGCGTCGACCTGCGTGCGGACGTAGTGATCGAGCGCCGCGAGGCTCGAACCGCGGAAGTTCGAGGCCTCGTCGAGGTCCTCGAGGAGGTCCACCGCGGTGCGGTGGTGCGGCGCGTGCTGGGCGCGCCAGCCGAGCGTGCCGCGGGTCTCGTTGTTGTCCCACGCGAGGGTCGCGCCGCCGCGCAGCGTTCCGAACGTCGCCGCGAGCAGCAGGGTGCTCGTCGTCTTGTGGGCGCCGCCCTTCGGGTTGAGCACGACGATCGTGCGGGGGGCGTCGAGGCGACGCTGCACGCGCCGCTCACGGTCGAGGCGCGACCGCTCGATGCGTCCGGGCGCGGGAGAGATGAGTCCGCCGGTCGCGCGCCGCACCGCGCCCTGCC
>DATEOM010000575.1:0-2041 GCA_035274105.1 Microbacterium sp. | reverse complement strand
CGGCGCGATCGTGGCGGCCGCCACCGACGACGCGAAGGCGCTCACGGCGGAGCGCGACGAGGCGGAGCGTGCCGGCCTCCTGCGCACCCTCGGCATCACCCCGGGCGGCGCCATCCCGCCCGCCGTGCGCTCGCAGCTGTCGGCCCTCGAAGACGAGCAGAAGCGCCGCGCCACCCGCAGCCTGCGCGACGGCATCGACCGGGTGCTCACCGATCTCGAGTCGATGTTCCGTGACGTGCTGCTGCTGCAGTTCGGGCGCGACACCGACCTCATCAACCGCGAGCTCGAGCCCGATCTGCGCGCCCTCGCCACCGCGTGGACGCCCGAGCGCACGCTGACGGTCGTCGACCGCATCGGCGTCACGCGCGAGAACCTCGAACTGAACGCCGCGCCCGCTCTGGCGCTCGAGAGCATGCTCGTCACCGTCGCGAGCGGAAGGATCCCGTGAAACCGTCCCGCCCCCGCCGCGCCCGGTTCCTGAGCCTGTCGAAAGGCGCTGCCTTCGTCGCCGGCCTGGTCGCAGCATCCGTCGTCCTGAGCGGCTGTCTGTCGGCGATGATCCCCGACGCGTCGCCCCGGCCGTCGTCGAGCAAGGCGGCCGACACCGACGGCGTCGCCGAGAACCTGCTGCCGTACTACGAGCAGACGCTCGACTGGACCGCCTGCAACGACACGTTCGACTGCACGACGGTCACCGCGCCGCTGGACTGGGCCGACCCGACCAAGGGCGACCTCGAGCTGTCGGTCATCCGCAGCCGCGCCGAGGGCACCACCGAGCCCATCGGATCCCTGCTGACCAACCCGGGCGGGCCGGGCGCGAGCGGTGTGGCGCTGATCCGCGACTCGGTCTCGTTCGCGGTCAGCGACCCCGTTCGTCAGCAGTTCGATGTCATCGGCTTCGATCCTCGCGGCGTGGGCGAGTCGACCGCCGTCGCCTGCTACGACGCGGCCGACATGGATGCCTACCTCTACGACATCCCCGAGAACCCCTGGGGAACGGACGCGTGGACCGACGAGCTCCTCGAGGCGCACAAGGCGTTCGGCGAGGCCTGCGACGAGAACAGCGACGGCATCCTGCCGTACATCACGACCGACAACGCCGCCCGTGACATGGATCTCCTCCGGGCGGTGCTCGGCGATACGCAGCTGAACTATCTCGGCTACTCGTACGGCACGTTCCTCGGCGCCACCTATGCGAAGCTCTTCCCCGAGAAGGTCGGGCGACTCGTGCTCGACGGTGCGGTCGACCCGTCCATCTCGGGGCTCGACGTGGGCATCACCCAGGGTGTCGGCTTCGAGTCGGCCCTGCGTGCGTACATGGCGGACTGCCTGACCGACGACGAATGCCCGTTCCGCGGCACCGTCGACGAGGCGATGGCCGACCTGGGCGCACTTCTGGCGAGCGTCGACCGCGACCCGATCCCGAACGCCGACGGCCGCATGCTCGGCGCGGACTCGCTGATGACCGCGATCGTCGCCGCCCTGTACTCGCAGGACAGCTGGAGCTACCTCACGATGGCGCTCACCGACGTCCTGCAGGGCAACGCCGAGGTCGCGTTCCAGCTCGCCGACTTCTACAACAACCGCCAGGACGGCACCTACCTCGACAACCAGACCGAGGCGTTCCGCGCCTACAACTGCATGGACTACCCGGTCGATGCGACCGAGCAGGAGCAGGCCGACGCGACGGCGCTCCTCGAGGCCGAGGCGCCGACCGTGGCGCCGTACTGGCAGGGCCCCGACCCGTGCGAGGTCTGGCCCTCCCCGCCCACCGGCGTGCGCGAGCGCATCACCGCCGACGGCGCGGCGCCCATCGTCGTGGTGGGCACGACGAACGATCCCGCCACGCCGTACGAGTGGTCGGTGTCGCTGGCTGAGCAGCTCTCGTCCGGCGTGCTCGTGACGCGGGTCGGCGAAGGTCACACCGGCTACAACAAGGGCAACTCGTGTGTCGACTCCGCGATCGAGACCTACCTGCTCGACGGCACGCCCCCAGAGGACGGCCTGCGCTGCGAGTGACGCGGCGGTGATGAAGGCGGAT
>DATEOM010000574.1:0-10729 GCA_035274105.1 Microbacterium sp. | reverse complement strand
CTTGCCCCGGTGCCGGGTCAGGCGGAGGTGGCGGCGCCGCGGCCGGCGGACGCGAGGCTGCCGGCGGCGACCGGCGCCATGACGAACGCGACACCCTGGGACTCGAGCGCCACGCGCTCGACGGCGACGCCGGTCTCGGCATCCGTTCCCTCGATCGCGATCTCGACGCGCTCGTCGCCGTGGTTGATGAGCGTGACGAGATCGCCCCGGCGCGCAGCCTCGACGCCGGCGGGCAGATCCGCCACGACGGGACGGACACCGGATGCTGCCACCACCGCCGCGACGATCGCATCGAGCGCGTCGGGGGTGGGGCCGCCGATCGCGGCGCCGCTCACCGGCTGCGTCGCCGTGTACCAGGCCTCGCCCGAGCCGAACCGGTGGCGGGTGAGGGCCGGCGCGCCGGTCTGCAGGCCCGACGTGAAGGCGGCGACGGCCGTCGCGCCGGCCGTGTGGACCGCCTCGGCGACCAGACGGCCGGACTGCTCTGCGCCGTCGAGGTCGAAGGTGACGGTGCCGCGGGCCGCGGCGTCACGCGAGGCTTGAACGGCATCGGCGCTGAGCGCGCCGACTCCCGCCGCCCCTGCGGACTGACCCGCGAGCGCGCCGAAGTCCTCGAATCGCAGGCCCAGCACGGGGCCGAGCTGGGTGAGGAAGCCGCCGTCGCGGAACTGGTCGTGTGCGTCGACGATGTCGGTGAAGGGTCCCGTGAGGAGTGTTCCGCCGTCGTCGACGAAGCGGGCGAGAGCGGACGCGCCCTCGTCCCGCAGCAGGTACAGGGCCGGTGCGACCACGAGATCGTACGCGTGGCCGACCTCCTCGGGGCCGACGATGTCGACCTGGATGTTCCGCGCGTGGAACGCGCCGTACCACTCGAGCACGAGCGCGAGGTAGTCGACCTCGGTGGGGTGGTCGCGCTCCTCGACGGCCCACCAGTTCTCCCAGTCGAACACCAGGGCGACCTGGGCGTCGCGTCCGGGTGCGGGCAGCTCCGGCAGCGCGGCCAGTCGCGCCCCGAGCTCGGTCACCGCATCCCACGTGCGCGTCTCGGTGCCGGCGTGGGGGAGCATCGCCGAGTGGAACTTCTCGCTGCCGGCGCGCGACTGGCGCCACTGGAAGAACATGATGCCGTCGGCGCCGCGCGCGATGGACTGCGCCGACTCCGCGGCCAGCGCACCCGGCCGCTTGCCCGGGTTCGCGGGCCGCCAGTTGACCGCATCCGTCGCCTGCTCCCACAGCAGCCACGGCACGCCGGGCTTGAGCGACCGGATGAGGTCCCGCTGGAACGCGGCGTCGCGCACGCGGTTCGGATTGGCCGGGTCGGGGTAGCAGTCGTCCGCGATGACGTCCATGTGCGGCGCCCACCTGCGGTAGTCGGCCGGCTTGAACGGGCCCATGAAGTTCGTGGTGATGGGCTGCGTGGCACCGGCGGCGAGCAGGATCTCGCGCTCCATGAGGTAGCACTCGAGCAGCATGTCGCTCGTGAACCGGCGCCAGTCGAGCATCGACGACGGGTTGTGGCTGTACGGCGCGAGCCGCGGCGGGAAGATCTCGTCGAACGACCCGTAGCGCTGCGACCAGAAGCTCGTGCCCCATGCCTCGTTGAGCGCGTCGACGGTGGCGTAGCGCTTCTCGAGCCACACGCGATACGCGTCGCGCGCAGCATCCGAGAAGTCCATCCAGAGGTGGCAGCCGAACTCGTTGCCGACGTGCCACATGACCACGGCGGGGTGGTGCGCGTAGCGTTCGGCGAGCCGGCGCACCAGCTCGCCCGCCAGCCGCCGGTAGGTCGGCGAACTGGGAGCGAAGTGCTGGCGGCTGCCCGGCCAGTACGACGCGCCCGACTCGTTCGCCGGCAGCGTCTCGGGGTAGGTCCTGCTGACCCACGGCGGGGGAGAGGCGGTCGCCGTCGCGAGGTTGACGGCGATGCCGCCGGCGTGGAGCTTCTCGATGACGGTGTCGAGCCACGCGAAGTCCCACACGTCCTCGGACGGCTGGATGCGCGACCACGCGAAGATGCCGAGGCTCACGATGTTGACGCCGGCCTCCCGCATCAGGCGGACGTCGTCGTCCCACACCTCCTCGGGCCACTGGTCGGGGTTGTAGTCGGCGCCGTACAGCACGTCGAGCAGCTCCTTCTGGCTGGTGTTGCGGGGTGAGGGGAAGGGGGAGTGGGTCAGCGGCGGCTGCGGCGCCCCGGAAGGGCGACGACGGCGAAGGCGGCGCAGCCGAGTCCGGCGATGATGAGCGGTGCGAGCATCCAGGTCATGACGCCGACGAGCACCGCGGCGGACGCGAGATAGAGCGCGGCGATCGGGTCGGAGGCGAGGGACGACGGGATGCTGCGCACCGCCGGACGCCAGCCGCGCTCGGGCGTCCACGCCCCGGCGGCGACGAGCAGCGCGACGGCGCCGGCGACGAGCCCGGCCCATCCGACCATCGCGATGAGGCCGCCGCCGGGCAGGCCGCCGGAATTCGCCACGTGGATGTCGAGCGTCAGCACGAAGGTGGCGACGACGGCCACGACGCCGACGACCAGGCCGCCGGGGAGCGCCCGCCTCCAGTCCTGCCAGAACGTCTTCGCGTGGGACTGCTCCGCGTTCACGTAGCGGCGCAGATGACGGATGCCGGCGGCCAGCGCCGCGGGCAGCGTCACGATGAGCAGCCCGGCCGCGGTGACGAGAAGCCCGGTCAGCAGCACCTCGCCGAAGAGCGCGAAGGCGCCCTTGGCACCCGGGTAGCGGGCGGGTTCGCGCTCTTCGAGCGTGGGCCCGCTGCCCGAGGCGTCGGCACGGCGTGCTGCGCGGAGTTCTCGACGGTCCATGGGTCGTCCTATCCCTTGAGGCCCTGGGTGGCGACGCCGTCGACGAGGAAGCGCTGGAACACGAGGAAGAAGAGGAGGACGGGCAGGAGGGCGATGAAGGATGCCGCGACCGTGGCGCCGTAGTCGCTGGCCGAGGTCTGGTCGTTGTAGAGGCGCAGGGCGATCGGCAGCGGGTAGTTCTCGGGGCTCGTCAGGTAGAGCAGGGGTCCGAGGAAGTCGTTCCACGACCAGATGAACGCGAAGATCGAGCAGGTGATCAGGGCGGGCTTGATCAGCGGCAGGATGATCGACCAGAAGATGCGCATATGGCCGGCGCCGTCGATGCGGGCCGCCTCGTCCATGTCGCGGGGCATCTGGCGGATGAACTGGACCAGCAGGAACACGAAGAACGCCTCGGTGGCGAGGAACTTCGGCAGCAGCAGCGGGACGAAGGTGTCGATCAGGTCGAGGCGCTGGAAGATGATGTACTGCGGGATGATCACGACGTGGAACGGCAGCAGCAGCGTGCCGATCATCGCCGCGAACAGGATGCCGAGGCCCTTGAACTGGATGCGGGCGAACGCGTACGCGGCCAGAGCCGACGACAGCAGCACGCCGACGACCGAGCCGACCGCGATGATGAGCGAGTTCATGTAGAACCGCCACATCGGCACGCCGGCGATGCCCTCGAGCACCTTGATGTAGTTGTCGATGGTGGGGTTGTTCGGAATCAGGCCCATGTTGGAGCCGAACTCGCTGTTGGGCTTGAAGGTGGCGAACAGCAGCCACACCAGCGGGTAGAGGACGATCGCGGTGATCGCGAGGAGCACGACGAACCAGATCACGGTCTGCCACGTCTTGCGCTTCACCCTGGGCCGGGGCGAGCGGGCGTCCTTCTGGTCGGGGTCGACCTGGTTCTCGGTGAGGACGAGCGCGTTCTCGCCGAACGAGGATGTGGTGGTCATCGGTTGTCTCCGGCGTAGTGGACCCAGGAGCGCTGGGTGCGGAAGAGGATGAAGGCGATGATCGCGACGACGATCAGCAGCACCCAGGCGATGGCGGCGGCGTAGCCCATCTGGCCGTCCGAGAAGCCCCGCTTGTACAGGTAGAGCGTGATGAAGTTCGTCATGCCGGCAGGGCCGCCGGTCCCGTTGGAGATGATGTAGGCCTGCGTGAAGACCTGGAAGGCGCCGATCAGGCCGAGCAGCAGGTTGAAGAAGATCACCGGGCTGAGCATCGGGAGGGTCACCGCGCGGAAGCGATGCCAGGCGTTGGCGCCGTCCATCTCGGCCGCCTCGTACAGCTCCTTCGGGATCTGCTTGAGGCCGGCCAGGAAGATCACCATGGTGGCGCCGAACTGCCAGACCGCGAGGAGGATCATCATCGGCGGGACGAGGGCGGGGTTGCCGATCCAGCCGCCGAGGTTGATGCCGATCGCCGAGAGGGCGTTGTCGACCGGGCCGTCGGAGGCGAACATCGCGCGCCACACGATCGCGACCGACACCGACCCGCCGATCAGGGAGGGGGCGTAGAACGCGGAGCGGAAGAAACCGGCGCCCTTGTCGCGGTAGTTCAGCAGCATGGCGACCAGCAGTGCGGCGCCCAGCGTGATGGGGGTTCCGACCAGCACGTAGACGAGGGTGATCTGCGCGGACTGGATGAAGGCGGGGTCGGATGTGAACATCCGGATGTAGTTGTCCAGCCCGATCCACTTCGGCGGGCTGAAGATGTTGTAGCTGGTGAACGACAGGTACAGCGAGTACGCCATCGGGATCAGCGTGAGCCCGAAGAAGCCGATCAGCCACGGGATCAGGAAGCCGTAGCCGGAGAGCGTCTCGCGCACCACGCGCTGCCGCTGGCCCGGCCGGTTCGCGTGCTCGGGCCTGCTCCGGCGGAACAGGGACCGGCGCGAGGACTTCTCACCGGTCACGATGACTCTGGTCGCTGTGGTGCTCACGAGGACTCTCCGATACGGGTCTGTGGAGTAGTGGTGTTCCGGGCCCGGGCGAATCGTACGCCCGGACCCGGAAGACTGTCACTGGTTGAGGACGACGTCCATCTCGGAGAAGAACTGCGAGACCGCGTCCTCCACCGTGATCGTGCCGAAGTTGAGCTCGGTGCCGAGCTGGCGGAACTTCTCCTCGAGGGTGCCGTAGCCGACGATCGGCACGGGCGGGGCGTCGCCGAGGCGGTCGGCGATCGAGGCCTCGTAGTCCTTGACCTGCTGGCTCAGCGGGTCGAGCTCGGCCGCATCGAGGGCGGTCTCCGAGGCCGGCAGGCCGCGGTTGGTGCCGAAGATCTCACCCGACTCCGGCGAGTTCACCAGGAAGTTGACGAGGGTGGCCGCCGCTTCGGGGTGCTCGGTGTTGGCCGAGATCGAGTGCAGCATGGACGGCTTCAGGTAGAGGTCCTTCGCGCCCTCCTCGGTCACGGGGGGCGCGATCAGGCCGAGCTCCGTGTAGCCCTCGCCGAGACCCGCGAGGTAGCCGGCGCCGAAGTTGTCCCACGTCAGCTCGCTCGCGGTGAGCGCGCTGTCGAAGGCGCCCTTCGGAGCGACCTCCTCGACACGCTGCTGCGGGATGCCGATGCCGTCCTCGCGGATCGGGGCGCCGGACTCCCAGAACTCGGTGAGGCGCTCCTCGTCGAAGCCGGCCTCGCCGTCCTCGCTGAACAGGTAGGAACCCTCCGAGCGCAGCTGCAGCTCGAAGTTCTGGATGCGGCCCGTGTAGTCGCCGCCACCCCAGAATTCGCCGCCCGCGCCGTCGGTGACCTCACCCATCCACTCGGTGTAGTCGTCCCAGCTGCCGCCCTCGAACTCCTCGACGCCGGCCTTCTCGAGGAGGACCGGGTTGGTGAACAGGCCCCACGCGTTGGTCGAGGTGGGGATGCCGGTGGTCTCCTCGCCGACGACGCCGATGCTGAGGATGTTCTCGGGCAGCGGCTCGGTCTCGATGATGTTGCCGAGGTACGGGTTGAGGTCGAGCAGGAGGCCGTTCTCCGAGTACTGGCGCAGGTACGAGTAGTCGAACTGCATGACGTCGGGCAGGTTGCCGCCGGCGGCCTCGGTCTGACGCTTCTCCCAGAACTCGGGGAAGGTGAGGAACGTGGAGTTCACCGTGATGTTCGGGTACTCCTCGTTGAACGCGGCGATGGCCTCGTTGTAGAGCTCGGCGCGCACGTCGTTGCCCCAGAACGCGAGGTCGAGGGTGACCTCCTCGTCGGGATTGAACGTGGGGTCCGCGTCGGGTGCCGCCTCGCTGCCGCCGGCGCAGCCGGCGAGCACGAGGGCGGTGCCGGCCGCGATGGCGGCTACGGCGAGTGCCCGCTTCTTGCTGAACATCCTTGTCCTCCTTGTGAACGTCTGCGTTCTTGTCCGCGTGAGACGTTCGTCGTCTGTGTGTGCGGTGTAGGGCGCTCCGGGTGCTCATCTGGCGATGCTGGAAAGCGCTTGCCCGCTACGGTACTCGCTCGAAAAACGTTTCGCAAGACGTCGGTCCGAGAAATTAGAACGATTCAGTAACGGGGTGCGGGGCGATCGACCCGGTCGAGCTCCGGCGCCGGCTCGGGGCCGGGTTCTGGTCAGCGCTCGGCGACGAGGTCGCCGTCGACCACGCCCAGCCGCGCGACGTGCACGGCTGAGCGGCGGTGGCTGCGCTCGTCGGCATCGGCCAGCTCGCTGCCGTCCCAGCAGGGGTGGGTGAAGAAATACAGCCGGGCCTCGTCGCCCCGCACGATCACGGAGCCGTGCCGGCCGATCTGAATGCCGTCGCACGGAGCGCCGCTCTCGCCGAGGATGACGGCATCCGCCCCGCCCTGCCGCTCCCAGGAGACGGCGTCGCGGCTGCGGTGCACGGCCATGCCGCGCCACTCGTCGGTCAGCATGAACCAGCCGCCCTCCAGGGCGAAGACGAACGGGCCCTCGTGCGGCCGGCCGCCGATGGCGGTGCCGTCGGGGCGCCACGACTCGAGGTCGTCGGAGACGGCGACGGCCGTCGTCGAGTCCGCGGCCTCGTCCTTGTACCAGAGCCGCCAGCGGCCGTCGGGGCAGCGCGCGACGGCGGCGTCGATCACGCGGTCGCTCGCGAGGGGGATCGGGCCGCGCCGCGTCCAGGTACGCAGGTCGTCCGAGAGGTACTCGACGATGCGACGCTCATGCCCCTCCCAGCGGGTCGGCACGCCGTCGATCTCGGTGAGGTACATGCGCCAGCGGGTGCCGTCGTGGATGATCTCGGGCGCCCAATGCGTCTCGCCGACTTCCGCCGGCGGCGGTCCATCGGTCAGGCGCAGGCCCGCAGCATCCGGTTCCAGCGTCCCGGTGTACGTCCATCGCAGGCCGTCGTCGCTGCGGGCCACGCCGATGCGTGTGCCGTGCACCCACGCGACGCCGTCGCCGGGGTGCGGATGCGTGGCACGGCGCTGGGTGTAGAACATCCACCAGCCGTCCGCGTCCTGCACCACCGTGGGGTCGGTCGCGCCGTCGTAGACGGGATCGCGGTAGATCTCGCGGGGTGCCGGGGCGTCCGGGTCGAGGGTGGGATCGACCGTCACCGCGCCGGCCGCAGATCGATCACGGCGCTCGCGAAGCTCTGGCGGTGCGTCGGGTGCGCCGCGAGGTCGGCGGGCGTCACGACCACGCCGTCGCCGTCGGCCGACGCGTAGATCGCCGCGACCAGCTCGATCGAGCGCGCCGGCGCCTCGGCCGTCGGCGGCAGCGGGGCGCCCGAGCGGAGCGCGTCGAACACGTCGCGCAACAGGTACACGTGGTCGCTGCGCTCCTCGGGGCCGGTGATCTCCCAGCTCGCAGCCTCGTCGGCGTCGACGAAGGGCGCCGGGGTGATGCGCCAGTTCTCGTGGCCGTGACCGTACAGGTGGTCGACGGTGATCGTGGCCTTCTCGGTGTCGATGCGGATCGAGCTGACCTCGCGCGGCGACAGCGTGCTCGAGACGACCTGCGCGACGACCCCGCCCTCGAAGACCACGGTGGCCGTCGACACGTCCTCGGTGTTCGTCTCGCGGTCGAGGCGCCAGAGGCGCCCCTCGACCCGCGTCCAGTCGCCGAGCAGGAACGCCAGCAGATCGAGCTGATGGATGGCGTGGCCGAGCGTCGTGCCGCCGCCCTCGGTCTCCCACTTCCCGCGCCACGGGACGGCGAAGTATGCCGCGTCGCGGTACCAGAGGGTCTGGCACTGGGCGACGAGAGGCCGGCCGAGCGCGCCGGAGTCGAGCAGGCGCTTGACGTGCGCGGGGGCGGTGCCGGTGCGCTGCTGGAAGACGACGGCGAGCTGCCGGCCGGCCGAGGCCGCAGCATCCGTCATCTCCTGCAGCTCGTCGAGCGAGGGTGCCGGGGGCTTCTCGACCACGACGTGCGCGCCGGCCGCGAACGCCGCGAGCGTCTGTGCGGCGTGCGCGCCGGGAGGCGTGCAGATGTGGACGACGTCGGGATGCTCGGCGGCGAGCAGCGCATCGAGGTCGTCGTAGACGGCGGGCGCGCCGTACGTGTCGGCGAAGGCCTCGGCGGCGGCGCGGCTGAGATCGGTGACCGCCACCAGCTCGGCGTGCGGGTAGGCGCTGATGGCCTTGATGTGCGCATGCGCGATCGCGCCCGTTCCCACGATGGCGCAGCGGAGGGTGTCGGTCACGGTGACTCCTTCGGGTGGATCGCGAACGGATGCTGCGGCCCCGCCGCATCCGTCCCTCCAGGGTAGGCGCTGCCAGCGGAAAGCGCTATCCCATGCGGGATGTGCGCGGCGTCAGCGGGGGAGGCCGGTCTGCGTCGCGTGCAGGTGGGCGTAGCGACCCTGCGCGGCGACCAGCGCGTCGTGACTGCCGACCTCGACGACCTCGCCGTGCTCGAGCACGACGATGCGGTCGGCCTGGCGGATCGTCGACAGGCGGTGGGCGACGACGAGAGTGGTCCGGCCCTTCATGAGCCGGTTGAGCGCCTCCTTGACGAGCTCCTCCGACTCGGGGTCGAGCGCCGAGGTCGCCTCGTCGAGCAGCAGGATGCGCGGGTCGCGCACGAGAGCCCGCGCGATCGCGAGGCGCTGGCGCTGCCCTCCCGAGAGACGTGCGCCGCGCTCGCCCACCACGGTGTCCCACCCGTCGGGCAGCCGGTCCACGAACTCCGCGGCGTTCGCGTCGCGCAACGCCGCGCGGAGGCGGTCGTCCGACACATCGTCGAGGCCGTAGGCGATGTTCTCGCGGATCGTCCCCTCGAAGAGCACCGACTCCTGCGGCACGACCGACACCGACCGGCGCACGGTGCGCAGGTCGAGATCCTGCATGTCGACGCCGTCGAGGAGGATGCGGCCCGAGGTCGGTCGCACGAAGCCCAGCACGAGGTTGAGCATCGTCGACTTGCCCGAGCCCGACGAGCCCACGAAGGCCACGGTCTCGCCGGGGACGATGTCGAGCGTGATGTCGTGCACGGCGTCGCGCTGCGCCTCGTCGTAGCGGTGCGACACGTGCTGCAGCTCGAGGTGGCCGCCGACGTGCAGGGCGGCGCGCTTGCCCTCGTTCTGCTCGAGGTCGGGCTCCTGCAGCACCTCCGAGATCGACCGCATCGACTCCATGCCGCGCGCGCCGACCGGGATCAGCATGAGCAGCTGGGTCAGGCCCTGGGTGAGGAGCGTGAAGTAGGTCGACAGCAGCACCACCTCGCCCGGGGTGATGGGGAGGAAGCCGGTGAGCGAGAAGATCGCCGCGAGCACGAGGCATCCCACTCCCAGCAGCTGCATCGCGACCCACGAGATCGAGGCGACATGCCCGTTCAGCATGTCGAGGTGCAGGCCGGCGCGTCGCACGCCGTCGGCGCCGGAGGCGACGCGGGTGACGGCCGTCTGCTCGAGACCGTGCGCGCGGGTGACGGGGATGAGCGAAGCCATCTCTCCGACCCGCGCGGAGAGGGTCTCGACCTCGCGGCGGAACACCTCGTTGCGCTCGCGCGAGCGGTTGCGCAGGCCGAGGCGGATGCCGATGGCGATCGGGATCGCGAGCGCATAGACCGGGAGGAACTGCGGCACCGCGATCGCGGTCATCGAGATGGCGCCGATCATGACCATGGTGGCCGACAGGAGCGGGTGGGTCACCTGCTGGAGCATGAGCTCGATGTTCTCGACGTCGCGCACGACCTTGGTCTGCACGATCGACGAGCTCACCCGGGTGTGGTAGCCGATCGAGAGGCTCTGCAGCCGCGCGGCGAGCGCATTGCGCAGGTCGGCCCCGGTGTCGCGCACGACCGTCATGAAGTTGCGGGTGTAGACGATGTGCATCGGGTAGTTCTGGAGGAGCAGCACCGCCGCCACCGAGAACCAGATCAGCACCGTCGAGACCTCGCCGCCGGTCGCGACGATGTCGATGATCCTGGCGGTCACGACCGGCAGGAACCACAGCGGGACCTCTTTGCACGCGAAGGCGAGGATCGCCAGCGTCATGCGACCGGGCCGGCGGGCGAGCAGCTTCAGCACTGAGCGGCCGGGGCGCGGGTTCTGCGCGATCGAGATGATGCGGATCGGTCCGGTAAACGCTTTCTGCGTCATGCCGACATGGTACTGGCGCGAACGATCAGCTCGGGCCGATAGACCGCATTTCCGAGGTCCGAGCCCGCGGTGCCGTGGATCCGAGCGAGCAGCATCTCCGCTGCGGTGCGGCCCATCTCGCGGGCCGGCTGGCGCACGGACGTGAGCGGCACGCCCGCGATCGCCGCGAACTCGATGTCGTCGTAGCCGACGACCGCGACATCCTCGGGCACGCGTACGCCGCGGGAGATCAGGCCGTGCACGAGTCCGATGGCGAGATGATCGTTCGAGGTGACCAGCCCGTCGGGGCGATCGGCGGGGGAGCGGGACGCGAGCTGCTCGCCGAACGCCACGCCACGGTCCGACGTGGTGCGCTCGGTCCAGATCGGCTCGAGCGTGGCGCCGGCGCAGC
>DATEOM010000573.1:0-4702 GCA_035274105.1 Microbacterium sp. | reverse complement strand
AGCACCGGCCCCACACGACCGGCGCCGATGATCCCGACTCCGAGACGGCCATCCCGGCTCATGCGCGGTCCTCTCCCGGATCGCGAACGACCGTGTAGCCCACCGGTGGCGGGGGGATGGATGCTGCCGCCTCAGCGCCTGCGCCGGCAGCAGGCGGGACGGGCCCCGCAGCGGCGGGCACGTATGCCTCGGGCATCGCGGAGACGGGGGCGGCAGCATCCGTCTCCTCCTGCGCCCAGCGGTGCGTGCGGTCGGCCAGCGCGGCACGCACCGACCCCCTCGCAACGTCGTCGAAGAGGGCGAGCGCCGCGTCGCGGTCGACGGCCGCGAGGAACGGCGACACCGGCCCGGCGACGACGTGTGCGCGCACGTTGGTCACGCGTGTCGCCCGATCGAGGGGGCCCTGGTGCAGCGCGAAGCTCTGCAGGCGAGCGAGGGGCAGGATCACGAGCTTGCGCCACACCACCCCGCGCCGCATCAGGAGCGCGTCGTCGGTGAGGCGGAAGCCGTTGCGGCGGTAGGAGAACGGCCGGATCCACCATGCGCGCTTCGGCGTGTTCGTGAAGCTGTCGTCGCCGGTCGGCCCGAACATGCCCTGCTGGACGATGAGCGCCCGCTCGTCGTCGGGCAGCGACGGCTGCAGGAGGCGCAGGACCCGCTCGACATCGGCCGCCGTACCGACCGGCAGCACCGTCGTGAACTGATCGGTCGTGGTGTCGGCGGCGCTGCGGCCGGTGAGGCGGTTGATGCGGATCGTCCACCAGCCGGCGGGACGCCAGAAGATCCCCTGCGTCACTTCGACGGCGTGAACGCGGCCGGGTGGGACGATCTCGGTGATCGTCGTGAAGAGCCCGAACGTGATGCGCACGCCGTCGGGGGTCGGCGCGATCGAGTACCGCAGCGAGCGGACGATCGAGCGCACCCAGTACGCGCCGAAGCCGATGATCGCGGGCACGAAGCCGAACAGGAGCCACGTGACGCCCTGGCTGACGCCGATCACGATGGCCACGACCGCGAACAGCAGTCCGAGCGTCGAGGCGCTGAGGACATGGGATGCGACGAGCCGCCCGACCGGGATGTGCACGACCGATTCGAGCTCGGCGACCGGCGCCTCGGGGCCCTCGATGAGCCCGGTGATCTCGCGGCCGACGGTCTGGCTCAGTGCTGCGACCCTGCCGGGCTGCCGCGGCGCGGCCGCACCGGGCGCACCGGACGCTCCAGGCGCACCGGTGGGGCTTGCCATTGCGAGCCGGCGCCCCGACGCGAGGCGCAGGATGTCGGAGCGGACAGCCTCGGCATTCGCGGTCGAGAGGTACTCGAGCTTGACGTTGGCGTCGGTGCCCGCTCCGACGACCTCGAGCTTGGCCATGCCCAGCAGCCGCGCGATCATCGGCCGCGTGAGGTTGACACCCTGCACGCGATCGAGCGGCGCACGCCGCTGCGTGCGGAACAGGATGCCGCTGCGCACCTCGACGTCGTCGTCCGTGATGCGGAACGTGTGGAAGCGCCACGACGTGTAGAACACCGCGACCAGCACGATGAGCGCCGCGAGCACGGCGATGCCGGCCAGGACGTAGAGGTTGTTCGCGATGATGAAGTCGACCGGATCGCGGCCGACCTGCTCCCACTCCACGACCTCGTCGCCCACGCCGGGCGCCAGCCACGGCAGGAAGATGTAGAGCAGGCGGTCGCGCAGGTTCGCGAGCACGATGCCGATGACGACGATGAGGAACAGCCCGCCGCGCAGCAGCGGTGTGAGCGGGTGCAGGCGGTGCCATTCACCGTCGCTCAGCGGCGAACGCACCAGGTGCGGCGGCGGCACCCCCGGGCCGGCCGACTCCGCAGGCGGCGGCGCTCCGGGCCCCGCGGGTACCGGCTCAGGAGGGGGGACCGAACTCATAGCCCTGTGCGCCGGCTCTCGGCGACCTCGACGAGGTGGTCGCGGAGCGTCTCGGCCGTGGTCTGGGCCAGCCCGGGTATGACGACGCCGGTCGCGGCGGCGGCGGTCACGAACTTCAGCTGCGCAATGCCGAATCCGCGGTCGAGCGGCCCGTGGGTGATGTCGATGAGCTGCATGCGGCCGTAGGGCACGGCCACGAACCGCTGCCACAGGATGCCGCGGCGGAAGACGAGGTCGTCGTCGCGCAGCTGGTACCCGATCGCGCGTGCCTGCCGGGGAAGGATCGCGAGCGTCCACGCGAGGATCACCGTCATGATCCCGCCGGGGATCCACGCCCACAGCTGGTGCATCAGCAGCGTGAGCACGAGCGTGGCCGCGATGACGATCACCAGGAACGAGCCGGTCGAGATCAGCTGCACCGTCACGTACTTCGGCGAGATCTGGTGCCACACCCCGCTCTCGAGGGCGAGCCGGTTCTCGGACCGCGGCTCGACGATCCGCCCGAACTCCGGCCCCACCGCCGCGCCCGGCTCGGCCGTCGCGCCCGGCCCGGCCGTCGCGTCAGTGGCCGTTGATTCGCGGCTCGAGTCCGGGGTCGTCGCCTCCGGGCTGTTCGTCATCGTCGTCCTTCCGGATGGTGCACAGGTGCTCCGCGATCAGACCCGCGGCGACCAGCAGGGCGCCGCACACGGCCGTCGCGATGACCGTCCCCAACGAGCCTAGCGACGGCGTGACGGGCCGGGTCGCGAGGAAGATCCACAGTCCCGCGCCCAGCCCGCCGATCGCGGCGCCCACGATGCTCGAGGCCTTCGCGAGCATGGCGATGCGCACCGCACGGAACGGGTCGACCTTCGCCTTCGAGCGGCCGTGCGTGGCCCGGCGGATCGGGACGGCGAGCGCGACCACGACCACACCGAGCAGCACGAGGAGGATCGGCAGCGTCACCGCCGGCGTGAACGTGGGACGCCCCGCCGACGTCAGCAGCTGGTCCACGAGGAACCCCGCGGCGAGCCCGAGGACGGCCGCGATGATCAGCACTCCGGCACCGGTGCGCTTCATCGGCCCTCCGCCCGCAGTCGGCGCAGCGCCTCGTCCACGCGCCCGACGCCCGGGAGCACGGCGTCGGGATCGACGGCCAGCCACGGTCCGAGCACGAAGTCTCGCTCGGCCGCGCGCGGGTGAGGGAGGAGCAGCCGCGGGTCGTCGCTGACGACGTCGCCGTAGGCGATCAGGTCGAGGTCGAGCGTGCGGTCCTCCCAGCCTCCCTCGCGCGCCGAGCGCAGGGCCGACCGAACCCGGCCGTGCCGCTGCTCGATGGCGTGGAGGTACCCGAGCAGCACCGACGGTGCCAGGCGCGTGGTGAGGATCGCGATCGCATTCAGATACGCCGGGGCCGAGGCATCCGGTCCCTCCGGCTTCAGCGCGACCGACTCGATCGGCTCCGACACGCGCACCGCGGTGACGAGCGGCACACGCGCGAGGTCTGTGATCGCCGCCGACATCGTCTCGGCACGATCGCCGAGGTTGGCGCCGAGCGCGACGACGGCTTCGACCGCATCGCGCGGGCGACGCTCGACGTCGCCGTCGAAGCCCTGTGCCAGACGCCGGTTCATGACTCGGCCGTCCACGTCGGCTCAACCGGGCGGCCGCGGCGGATCGTCACCGACACATCGGAGAACGGCACCGTGATCGGCGCCTGGGGCTTGTGCACGGTGACCGCGACCATGCGCACGAGGTCGTACGAGAGCAGGTCGTCGGCGATGCGGGCAGCGACGCCCTCGATGAGGTTCAGCGGCTCGCCGCCGACGAGTTCGACGATGCGCGCGGCGACCTCGCCGTAGTGCACGGTGTCGGCGACGTCGTCGGTCTCGGCGGCCTCGGCGGTGCTGAGGTAGAGGGTCACGTCGACCACGAACTCCTGCCCATCGCGGCGCTCGTCCTCGAATACCCCGTGGTACCCGTAGGCGCGCACGCCGGTGAGCGTGATCTCGTCGATGAAGTCCATCAGTCCTCCCGGCCACCAGATCGATCCACGCCGGCCCAGCGTTCGGCGACCACCAGAGCATCTCGCGTGGCAGCGACGTCGTGGACGCGCACCGCCCACACCCCGGCGTGCGCCGACAATGCGCTGGTGACCGCGGTCGCCAGGTCGCGCCGCGCCTCGGAAACCTCGGCGGGATCGCTCGCGAGCGCGTCGGCGAGGAACCGCTTGCGGCTCGTTCCGATCAGCACCCGGTGCCCCGTCGCGACGAACCGGTCGAGCCCGCGCAGTGTCTCCCAGTTCTGCTCGCCGCGCTTGCCGAAGCCGATGCCGGGGTCGACGATCACCCGCGCGGGATCGATGCCCTCCAGGACGGCGGCCTCGATACGGGCGCTGAGTTCGCCCAGCACCTCCGCGACGACGTCGTCGTACACGGCACCCGCGTACATGTCGGCGGAGTGGCCGCGCCAGTGCTGCAGCACCACGTCCGCGTCGGTCGAGGCGACGGCGGCCAGCATCCCGGGGTCGGCCACGCCGCCCGACACGTCGTTCACGATCCGAGCGCCCGCCTCGACGGACAGGGCGGCGGTCGAGGCGTTCATCGTGTCGATGCTCACCACGACCCCGGCGTCCGCCAAGGCCCGCACCACGGGGAGCACGCGCTCCTGCTCGAGCTCGGGGCTGACCCGCTCGGCGCCCGGCCGGGTCGACTCGCCGCCGATGTCGAGGATGTCCGCGCCCTGCGCGCGCAGCAGGAGCCCGTGCGCGACAGCGGCTTCGGCGTCCACGTATCGTCCGCCGTCGCTGAAGGAATCGGGCGT
>DATEOM010000572.1:0-6559 GCA_035274105.1 Microbacterium sp. | reverse complement strand
CGGCGCGACGCTCGTGATGCCGCCCGTGCTGCGGCTCGTCGGCAAGCTGTTCGGCTCGTCGGCGACGGCGCGGCTCGCGTCCGAGAACGCGCTGCGCTACCCCGAGCGCTCGAGCCGCATGGCCATCGGCGTCGTGATGGGTGTGACGCTCGTGACGATGTTCGCCGTCGCCCTCGAGACGGTGAAGGCCGTGCTCACGACCTCCGCCGGGGGCGAGGCCCCGCAGGAGATGACCACGCTGCTCGACACGTTCGCCGGGATCATGATGGGCCTCGTCGCGGTGTCGGCGGTGATCGCGGCGGTCGGGCTGGTGAACCTGCTCACGATCGGCGTGGTGCAGCGCCGCCGCGAGCTCGGACTGCTGCGGGCGCTCGGCGTCTCGACCGGACAGGTGCGCCGCATGGTGCTGTTCGAGGCCGCGCACATCACGATCACCGCGACGGTCACGGGACTCGTGCTCGGCATCGCCTACGGCTGGGCCGGGGCGCAGTCCCTGCTCGGCGCCGTGCCGATGCCACCCTCGTTCTCGGCGCCGACGCTGGTCGCGCCCGCCGTGCCGTGGCTCCCGGTGGCGATCATCGTGGTCGCGACGGCGGTGCTCACCCTCGTGGCCGCGGTCGTGCCGACGCGGCTCGCGACGCGGGTCGCCCCGGTCGAGGCCCTCGCGGACTGACCGGCCGTCCCCCGCTCGTTGAGCGGAGGGCGCCCTAGCTGTACTGACCTCGACCGTTGTTGATTCGGTCGATGGGAGTCTTGCCTTCGATGCCGAGGTGGCGCCTGTCTAGGTTGTAGTACTCGAGCCAGCCGGGCAATGCCGCCGCACGGTCGGCATTCGATGTCCAGGCCCGGGCGTAGGCCCACTCGGCTGCGAGGGTGCGGTTCAGCCGCTCTACCTTCCCGTTGGTCCAGGGGCAGTGCGGGCGGATGAACTTCTGCGTGATCCCGTGCGCGTCGATCACGCTCCGGAACGCGGTCGAGTTGCGGTAGGCGAACGCGTTGTCGCTGATGACGCGTTCGACCGTGACGCCGAGACCGGCGTAGAACGCGATCGCCCGTTCCAGGAACCCGGCCGCAGTGGTGCCCTTCTCGTCGTCGTGCGTCTCGGCGTAGGCGACGCGGGAGTGGTCGTCGATCGCCGTGTGGACGTAGTCGTAGCCGATCCCACGGCCGCGAACTTTCTCACTGCGGCCGTGCACCCGCCAGCCGCCGCCGTCCGGGATGCGACCGAGCTTCTTCACATCGATATGGATCAGGGAGCCGGGATGGTCGTGCTCGTAGCGTTGCGCGGAGCGGCGGGTGGCGCGGATCAGTGTCCCGGTTACCGGGTCCAGTTCCCGTAGCAGTGGGGTGCGGTGGCGGCGCAGCACCCGGCCGACGGTCGAGGCGTGCATGCCGAGCTTGTTAGCGATGAACACCGGCCCGCGGCGGGTGAGGTGCCTGACGATCCGCACCCGCGTCTCCGCGCACGGTTCGGTCCGCTGCGGATGGGTGCGGGCAACGCTGGAACGGTCGATCAGACCCGCCGGCCCTTGCGCTTGGAACCGTCGCCACCACCGCCACGCGGTCGTGCGCGAGATTCCCATCTCGGCTGCGACGTGCGCGACCGCACGCCCGGATTGGATGCGCTGGACGAGGATCAACCGGCCGGCCGGAGTCAGCCGGGCATTACCGTGGGACACGAGAGGCCTCCGTGTGTTCGAGCTGAGGAATTAGACAGCTCCAACTCGACCGCGGAGGCCTCTCCTACGTCAACAACGATCCGGGTCAGTACACCTAGCGCCCGCAGTCGAAACGCCCTGGGTTTCCGTGATGGCCCGGGGCGTTTCGACTCGCAAGCTTGCTCAACGGGCGGGGGGAACGAACGGGACCTGGCGGAAGGGGCCGCGCGCGGCGTCGGCCTCGAGCTCGATCCACTCCTCGCCGTCGGTGAGGTCGTCGGTCGAGTACAGGTCGGCGACCTCGCGGAGGGCGGTGACGAGCTGCTGCTGCGGCACCGCGCCGTCGCCCTTGCCGTGGACATCCTGCCGGGTCGACATGAGGGCGGCGAGCCGAGGGTGTTCGGGCGTGCGGTCCTTCCACAGCGCGTGCAGCGAGCGCGGGGTGGCGTTGCGGCTGCCGTGATGCCCGACCTTGTACAGGTCGATGCGGGCGAGCCGGTCGCGCAGCTGCGGCTCGTGCTGCATCTGCTCCAGGGTGAGTCGCCAGTTCTCGATCTGCGCGTCGCCCGGGAACAGCATCGACAGGCCCGCGACCTCGAGCAGCAGGATGACGCTGGTGTTGTTGAGGGCGTCGTCGAGGTCGCGCACCAGGCGTGCCGCCGAGTGCGACCGCTGGTTCGCGAGACGGTCGATGAGCCAGCGCACGGGTCCCGGGCCGTGCGAGATCGGCGCGGGGGCGTCGGTGCCGGCGTCGGCGGCCGACCCGACCACGCGCAGCGAGGCGCCGAGCGCGGCGAGCCAGTACTCCGGATCGTCCTCGCGCTGCTTCGCCACGCGCGGATCCTGGTCGACGGTGGGCGGGCCGAGCACGGTCGCCCGCATTCCGGGAACCAGCTCGTCGATGCCCGAGGCCATCCCGGCGTGCAGGTAGCGGCCCCGCTCGTTCAGTGAGAGCTCGTCCAGCAGCGCCACCGCCTCGGCGTTCTTGAGCTGCTCCTCGGCGGCGGCCTTGACCTCGTCATCGAGGCCGACGAGCTGCGTCAGCTTCGCGACGTCCTCCTGGGCCTGCGCGAGCAGCGCCGCGTACCGCACGGAGGCGCGGCTGAGGCCGTTCGGAGGTTCGGCGGCATCGAGTCCCGCACCGTCCGGCCCGTTCGCGGTCGCCGGCAGCCGGGGATCCTCGGTCCACGATCGCAGCACGAGCTTCGGCGCGAGCTTCTTCATGATCGCCGCGCCGGCGTCGACCTCGAACCCGCGCAGGTGGTCGCGGTGCCGGTGGGTCACCACGAGCACGTCGAGCTCGCCACCGGTGTGCTTCGCGATGAGGGCGCCGACGTCGCCCATGCGCCCGCGGGCCATTCCTTCCCGGGGCGAGTGGCTGGTGCCGTAGTCGATGAGGATGTGCCGCTCGGCGCGGCCGTCGGCGAGGGGCTCGTCATATTCGACCGACACGAGGAAGCAGTCGCCGAAGCCCACCTGGTACATGCGCACGCGCACGCGTGTCGGAGTGCTCACCATGCCTCCCCGGAGCTCTGCTCGGTGCGATGCAGCTCGGCGAACGTCTGCCCGCGGGCGGCGCCGTCTGAGAAGCCGAGGCGCCGCTTCGCGTCGAGGCGGCCGGTGCGGGCGAGGTGATCGAGCCGCAGCTGTTGACGACGCCAGTCGTCGAGGCGCTTGTGGATGTGCAGCTTGAGCCGGCCGAACTGGTCGAAGATCAGCGTCCCGCCGCCGAACATCTGAACGGGCGTGTGCGGATCGATCGTCGGGGAGAGCTGGAGCCCCGACTCGTCGGTGAACTCGCGGGCGGTGAGGTCGGCCATCTGCACGTACGTGGCGACCGACTCCGGCACGATCAGCCCGTCGGGACCGATCCGCTGCGTCGGCAGCACCGACTCGATCACGGTGTAGTAGTCGGTCGAGACATCGAGCCGCCGCGCGTTCTGCCACAGGAAGCGCGACACCTCGTCGCGGTCGCTGCGGAGTCCGGCGAAGTTGATCCCGAGGTACCGGGGCGGCAGCTCCGACTCGAGCACGTCGGTCACACGCCCGGACGGGAGCGTGATGCCCGCCCTCGCGAACCCGTCCACCAGGAGCTTGCGGTAGCCGAGGTCGTCGTCGGGCACGACCTCGTGGTCGGCCAGCAGCACCGCGTTGAGCAGGTCGCCGAAGTCGAACTCCACGGGTGGCAGGTAGTCGAGGCCGCGGATGAGCATCGTGAGCAGCTGCGAGGCCGCTTTCGCGCCCTCCTCGGCGGCCCGCGCGCGGTCGACGGTGACCCCCTTGCCGGTCGTCGCCTCCCCGTTCGGCCGTGAGAACAGCGCCTGCAGCCGTCTGTCCCAGATCTCGATCAGCAGGTCGAACGCGATCGCCACGAGCACCTCACCGCGGCGGTGCGGCTCGAGGAAGTCCGTCCGCTTCGCCCAGTCGGCGGGCGGCGGGTTCAGCGCCGACTCTCGCAGCGCGCCCCGGCCCTGCGTCAGCACGCTGCCGATCTGCTCGGCGACGCGGGCGAGCATGTTCCTGCGCAGCGCGTCGGGCGTCACGTGGCTGCGCGGGATGCGTCCGCTCTTATCGGGCTTGCCCAGCGCCTGCTCGATGACGGGGCGCATCGAGAACACCGACAGCAGCGCGACGATGTCGGCGAAGCCCTCATGGAACGCCGCCTGGTCGGGCAGGCTCGGCTCGAGGAACCGCCCGCGCAGTCCGTCGAGTACGGCGTGCGTCGTCTCATGCACCACCACGTCGTGACTCAGGCAGGTGTAGATCGCCTCGCCGGTCTCGTCGGGCGGTGGCACGTAGCCGAACAGCAGCGCGCGATCCTCGAACGAGTAGTAGGCGTTCGCCTCGGCGAACGCGTGCGGCACGAGGAACAGCTGGTGGCTGCGGAATCCCCAGGGCAGCCGCCGGCCGAGCGCCGTCTCGAACGTGGCGAGCGTGCGCGCTGCGGTGGCGTAGACGTGCTGTGCGTGGAATGCCCAGTCGGCACGCAGCACGTCGTCGGTGGCGTCCGCGAACAGGTCGTCCTTGCCCAGCGGCTCGTGCTTGACGTAGCGGCCGGTGGCGGTGTCGTAGTCGACCACGTGCAGCCGGGCGCCGCGGGGCCCGTCCTCCATGCGCGACCACGGCACCTTCACGTGGGCGGTGAGGATCCGCGCGTCGTCCCCGCTCACCGTCGGGTCCTGTGCGATGAGGCGCAGCGTCACGTGCGTGCGCGGCTCGTCGGCCGGTTCCGCGAAATCGACACCGTCCGCCATGTCGCACCCCCAGGGTCTCCGGCTCCCACAATGCAGCGACTTCCCCCGCTCTGGAAGAGGGGTCGCCGCGCGGGCGTGATACCGCCGGGGCCGAAGCGCAAGGGGGTGCGTGGCCGACGGACGCGGGTGCAGGCTGGCGGCATGCAGATCGAGATCGTGGAGCACGAACCGCCCTACCGCGTCGGCGTGATCGTCGGCAGCCTCTCGCGCGAATCCGTCAACCGGCGACTCGCCGAGGCGCTCCAGCAGCTCGCGCCGCGGGAGCTCGAGTTCTTCGAGATCCCCTACGCGGACCTGCCCCTGTACAACCGTGACCTCGACGCGGACTATCCGCAGGTCGCGCTGGACTTCAAGGAGGCGGTGCGCTCGGCGGACGCCGTGCTGTTCGTCACCCCCGAGTACAACCGGTCCATTCCCGGACCCCTCAAGAACGCGATCGACTGGGGCAGCCGGCCCTACGGTGACAACGCCTGGGAAGACAAGCCCACCGGAGTCATCGGGGGCTCGCCGGGCAAGATCGGCACGGCGGTCGGCCAGCAGACGCTGCGCAGCACGCTGAGCTACCTCAACGCGCGGCAGATGACGTCACCCGAGGCGTATGTCCAGATCACGCCGGGTCTGATCGATGACGACGGCCGCGTGACCGACGCCGAGACCGAGAAGTTCCTCCGCACCTTCATGGTGAAGTTCCTCGAGTACGTCGCGCGGGTCCTGACCGTCATCCCGCAGGAGTGAGCGGGGACGGATGCTGCGGCCCGCAGCATCCGTCTCACTCCTCGATCAGCGATCCTGGGTCGGCGGATCCGGGGTCGTGAGCCCACGTGGGCGCGAGCGCGCGCACGCGCGCGGCGCGCCACTGCCACACGCCCCACAGCACCGGCCAGAGGAGGGGTGCGGTCGGGCCGCCGATGACGAGCCGGTCGCGCCACAGCGTCTTGCCGGGCTGACCGGGCGCGGGCGACACCGCCATCTGGTGGTCCCACACGTCGAGGCTCGCGAGCGGCCCGGTGAGCGGGATGCCGCTGTCGCGGAAGATCCGCACACGGCCGCCCGGTTCGGCGACCGAGCGCTCGCTGACGTGGATGAGCTGGCGACCCATCGGCAACGCGCCGAACGCCGACAGCTGCACCGGCACGTCGTCGCCGGGGGTCCACGACGTCGGCAGGCCGCTGGGCACGAGTGGGGCGAGGTCCATCAGCGGGCCGTAGAGCTCGGCCACCGCGCGGGGCGAATGCACCGCCCGCCAGGCGGCGTCGGCGTCGCAGTCGATCACGAACTTCAGCAGGATCCGCATGCGCACCAGTGTCGCACCCGCGCCGCTCATCGAATCCGGGGTTGCGCCGGGCGACGGATGCTGCCGCCTACGCTGGACGGATGCCCGAGAGCCCGTTCGACCAGCACCGCTACCAGGTCCGCCATGACTGGGGGATCGAGGGGCTGCGGCGCCTCGCTCCCGCCGACGTGGTCGTGGTGGTCGACGTCCTCCGGTTCTCCACGACGGTGACGGATGCTGTCGCCCGGGGCGAGACCGTGGGACTCGACGCGGACGCGCACGCGGTATCGATCAACGGCGCGGCGGTCGCCGAAGCTGCGGCGGCGTCGGGCGCCGTCGTGCTGCTCGGCTGCCTCCGCAACGCCGCCGCGGTC
>DATEOM010000571.1:0-6929 GCA_035274105.1 Microbacterium sp. | reverse complement strand
CGGCGTGCTGTTCGCGCTGGGTGCCGCCGCCAGCTGGGCGTTCTACATCCTCGCCTCTGCGCGCGTCGGGCGGGCGTTCCCCAAGCTCGACGGGCTCGCGCTCGCGATGACGGTCGGTGCGCTGATCGCCCTGCCGTTCGGGATCGCGGATGCCGGAGCCGCCCTCCTGCGGATCGAGATCGTCGCGCTGGGGGCGGCCGTGGCGGTGCTGTCGTCGACGATTCCGTACGCCCTCGAGCTCGTCGCACTCCGGCGCCTTCCGGCCGCGGTGTTCGCGATCCTGATGAGCCTCGCGCCGGCGACCGCGGCGCTCGCGGGCTTCATATTCCTCGGACAACATATGACCTGGCTCGAGGTCCTCGGCATCGCCCTGGTGATCGCCGCGAGCATCGGCGCGATCCGCTCGTCCGCGCGCGCCGCGCGCGAGGCCGCCGAGCCCCTCGCCTGACGCTGCGGCCGCGGCATCCGTTCCGCTCCGCCCTCCGTGTACGCGAGACCGCATGACAGCACCGATCCTCACGGATGTGCGGTGCTATCGTGCGGTCTCGCCGAGGCACCGGCGTGGCTCGGTAGCATCAACGCGTGACTCAGGCGAAGACGCGATGGGCGGTCCTCGGGCCGGGACAGATCAGCCGGGACTTCGTGGTCGGGCTGCGGGCATCGGAGTACGGGATGCTGCAGGCCGTGGGCAGCTCGTCGGCTGAGCGTGCGTCGGCGTTCGCGACGGAGCACGGGGCCGCAGCATCCGGAACCTACGACGACATCCTGGCGCGCGACGACGTGGACGCGGTGTACGTCGGCACGGTCCACACGGCCCACGCCGACCTCGCGATCCGGGCGCTCGGAGCGGGCAAGGCCGTGCTCTGCGAGAAGCCCGCGAGCCCGACGCTCGATGAGGTGGAGCGCATCCTCGAGGCGGCCGAGCGCGCGCAGCGCCCGTTCCTCGAGGCCTTCAAGACGCGATTCGGGCCGTTCGCCGACGCGCTGCGTGACCTCGCCGCGGGCGGTGAGCTCGGCCCGCTGCACCTGTTCGAGGGTGCCTTCGGCTTCGATGCCGGCACGCGCGAGGGACGCCTGTTCGACCCGGCGGTCGGCGGCGGGGCGATCCTCGACGTCGGCTGCTACCCGCTCGCGCTGGCGATCGACCTCGCGGCCGCGGCGGGCCAGCCGGTCGATGCGCCGGAGTACCGGAGCTTCCAGGCGGAGCTCGTGAACGGCGTCGACGGCTGGGCGACCGCCGAGATCGGATTCGGCTCGGTGACGGCGCAGATGGCGACGGCGGTCGTGGAGGACCTGTCGGACCTCGCCCTGCTGCGGTTCGACGACGCCGATGCCGACGTGCTGCTGCCGAACGTGTGGGGCAGCCGCACCGAGAGCCCGTCGACGCTGATCGTGCGTCGCGGCGCCGACGAGCGGGTCGTCGAACTGCCTACGGTGCAGCCGATGGCCGCCGAGGCGGACGCCCTCTCGCTGGCGATCGCCGAGGGCCGCCTCGAGGTGCCGCAGATGCCGTGGTCGCACACCCGTGCTGCGGCGCGCGTGCTCACCGACTGGCGCGCCGCGGCCCTCGCCGGCTGACGGGGGCACGGGCGGGCGTCATTCCCACGTGTGCACAGGCTCGTTCGTGTGCATCGCGTCGCGATACTCGAGCAGGGTGGCGCGCAGGGCGTCGTAGCGATCCATCGCGGTCCGCCGGCGCATGCGGTCGGTGAACCAGCCGGCGCCCGTGACACCGGTGAGGCAGCGCCCTTCGATGATGCCGAGCAGGCGATCGCGGTCGGACGCGTCGACGCCCCACGCGTCGAGACCCCGGTACGCGAGCGGCAGCAGGCGCCGCAGCACGAGCTCGGTGGCGGGCACCTGGCCGACGCCCGGCCAGTAGAGCTGGGCATCGATGCCGTCGCGGGCGGCCGCGTGGAAGTTCTCCTCGGCGGCCGTGAACGACAGCTGCGACCACAGCGGCCGGTCGCTCTCGGCGATCGCGCGCACGAGCCCGAAGTAGAACGCGGCGTTGGCGACCGTGTCGACGACGGTGGGCCCTGCGGCGAGCAGCCGGTTCTCGACCCGCAGGTGAGGCACCCCGTCGGCCACGTCGTAGATCGGGCGGTTCCAGCGGTAGATGGTGCCGTTGTGCAGGCGCAGCTCGGCGAGGGCGGGGATGCCGCCCGACTCGAGCACGGCCATCGGGTCGTCGTCGTGGACGATCGGCAGGAGCGCCGGGAAATAGCGGACATTCTCTTCGAAGAGGTCGAACACCGAGGTGATCCAGCGTTCGCCGAACCACACGCGCGGTCGGACGCCCTGCACCTTCAGCTCCTCGCTGCGGGTGTCGGTGGCCTGTTCGAACAGCGGGATCCGGGTCTCTCGCCACAGCTCCTTGCCCAGGAGGTACGGCGAGTTCGCCGACATCGCCAGTTGCACCCCGGCGATCGCCTGCGAGGCGTTCCAGTACGCGGCGAAGGAGTCGGGCGAGGTCTGGACGTGCAGCTGGGTGCTGGTGCACGCCGCCTCGGGGAGGATCGAGTCCGCGGTGGTGAGGAGTCGTTCGGGCCCGTCGATCCTGATCAGGATGTCTTCGCCGCGCGCGTCGAGGATCTGCTCGCTCAGCAGCTGATACCGCGGATTCGCGCTGATGCTGTCGGGCCGCAGATGACCCTCGGCCAGGGTGGGCAGGATGCCGATCATCACGAGGTGCGCGCCGACGGTGGACGAGCGGGCCTCGGCGTGGTTGAGGCTCTGGCGCAGCCCCTCTTCGAAGGTGGTGAGACCGCCCTCGCGCAGACGGGCGGGCGGCACGTTGATCTCGATGTTGAACTGCCCGAGCTCGGTCTGGAACGCCGGATCCGCGATCGCCTCGAGAGCCTCCGCATTGCGCAGGGCCGGGTCGCCCGCGTCGTCGACGAGGTTGAGCTCGACCTCGAGGCCGGTCAGCGGGTCATCGGTGTCGAAGTGCGCCTCGGCCAGCATGCGCGCGAACACGTCGAGGTTGCGCCGGACCTTCTCGCGATGGCGGGTGCGATCGGCGCGGGTGAACTCCTGTGCCGGGACGTCCTCTCCCATGGCGGCACTCTAGCGAGCCGGCACCCGCTCAACCAGCGCTACGCGCCGCGCGGCGGGGCGGTCGAGCCGCGGACGTTGAGCGTCGGGTTCAGCACGACGCGGTGCACCGGGCGCGCGGGATCCTCGATGCGCCGCGCCAGCAGGTCGACGGCCGCACGGCCCACCGAGTTGCGGGGCGGACTCACCGCCGTCAGCGCCGGAGTGAAGAGCTCGGCCACCTCGTCGTCGTAGGCGACGACCGACAGGTCGCCGGGCACCGAGATGCCGCGGTTGAGCGCGAGGTCGACGAACGCCATCGCCTCCGGGTCGGAGTGCACGAGGATCGCGGTGACCGCGTTCGACAGCGCCGCGTCGAGGGTCGCGTCGACGACCGCCGAGAAGTCGGGGCTCGTACGCGGCGGGAGGCTCGTCTCGAAGTGGTCCGACGGCGTCAGACCCAGCTCGAGGCAGGCGGCCTGCCAGCCGGCCGCGATCTTGCGCGAGGTGGGCGAGTCCCGCGCGATGATGAGCCCGACGCGGCGGTGGCCGAGCGAGGCGAGGTGGCGCGCGGCGAGCACCGCGCCGAGGGCGTGGTCGGTCGTGACGTTCTCAACCGGGCTGCCGGACGGGAGCACGACCGCATCGCGCTCGACGAGCACGTTCGGAACGCCGCACTCGGCGAGCCACTGCACGACGTCCTGCGCGTGCGGGGTGTCGGTGTTGGGCGCGACGACGAGCCCGCGCACGCCCTCGGTGTGCACGAGCCGCTCGAGCACGGGGCGCTCGTCCTGCAGCTCGTACGACGCGCCGCGCAGGACGACGCGCAGGCCGTGGCGGGTCGCCTCGGCCTCGGCGCCGCGCACGACGCTCGGCCAGTAGAAGCTCAGCGACGGCACGAGCATCGCGATCGATCCGGCGCGGGTGGCGGGAAGCGGATGCCCCGTCTCGAGGTCGTCGAGCGAGCCCGCTGCGGGCACGGCGCCGCCGTGCACCCGCACGAGCAGCCCCTCGCGCTCCATCTGCGCGAGATCGCGCCGCAGCGTCACGGGAGCGACGCCGAGCTCGTCCATGAGCTGCGCGACGCGGACGGCTCCGTCGCGCTCGAGGGTGGCCATCACGTGCGCCCGCCGCTCCGCGGCCAGCAGCGCCGGTGTCTGGTCGGTCATCGGGCGTCCTCCGCGTTCATCAGGTCCAGTTCTACCGTGACGGCGACCGCGTCGAGCGTCGTCACGTCCAGATCGAGCCGGGTGAGTCGTGCTCCCCAGACGTCGGAGAGCATCGGGTCGTCGAGCTCGCGCACCACGAGGGACGCGTCCACGCCTGCGGGCCACGAGATCCGCACGGGGGTCGCGCCGTCGAGGGGGACGACGGTGACGGATGCTGCGTCCCTGCGCACGTCGCCGGCCAGCAGCATCCGCACCTGGGTGGGCCCGATGGCACGGGGCGTTTCGTCTCTGCGTTTCGACTCGCAAGCTCGCTCAACGAGCGGTCCCATTTCTCCCGCTCGTTGAGCGAAGGGCGCTCCAGCGCCCGAAGTCGAAACGCCTCGAGTGTCCGCGAGTGCCCAGGCGTCCTCGATCACGACGCGGCGGGTGTCGCGTTCCAGACGCACCGTACGCCGCCACGGCGCCGCCCCGGCGTACGCGCCCGAGAGCTCGAGCGAGAGCGACGCGTCGTCCACGGATGCCTCGACGTCGGAGGCCGCGAACTCGGCACCCGGGCTCTGCTCGAGGGCGCCGATCACCGGCACGTTGTGCCACCCGCTCTGCATCGTCCAGATGTCGTAGCGGCCGGGGCCGAAGGTCTGCAGCGTGTAGGTCGGCCGGCCGGCGTCGACGACGACGGGCACGCCGTCCGACGCGACGACGAACGAGCCGACGTCGTTGTGGTTGTGGTGCTCGCCGTTGTGCCCGCCCTTGACCGCGACAGTGAGACCCCGCGCCGTGCCGGCCTGTTCGCGGGCCAGCAGCACCTCGGTCGAGGGCAGCCACACCTCCCGCGGGTACGGCGAGGTCGCCTGCGCCGCGCCGACCCAGGCCGGGTCCGTGATGCCGCGCAGCAGACGGCCGAAACCCTCGTGCTCCGTGGCCGAGGGCGCATCCGCGCGGCGGTGCGACGCAGCGTGGGCGGCAGCATCCGTGTCTCCCGCGGTCCGCGCCGCACGATGCAGGGCGTGCCACGGCTGCGCCGCCGGCGGGCGGGCCTGGCCGTCGGCGAGGTTCAGGTACCAGTCGCCGCCGAGGTGCATCCGGTGGGGGAACGCCACGGTCTCCCGAAGGGCCGGGATGCCCGACGCGTCGAGCACTCCTCCGGTCGCGTGGCGGACGATGTCGAGCGCCTCGAGCGCGCGGCACGCGCCGTTCCACCAGTACGCGTAGCCCTCGTCGATCGCGCCGTCGGCGGGGAGCGCCGTGACGTACCGGTCGATGCCCTCGATCGCCAGCGCGACGATCCGCGCCCGTTCGTCGGCCTCGGACGGGTCGTCGAGCAGCCGCAGCGCGGCGGCGATCACGTTGCCGTGGATCCACGGGTTCCAGTTGTGCACGTCGCCGTCGAGCCCGAGCCAGTGCCAGTCGCGCCGCGCGGTGAACGGCTGGAACACGCGCACACGAGCCTCGTGGCGGATGCGGGAACGGATGCCGGGATACCGGGCTTCGAGCCTCGCACCGAGGAGCTGGTCGACCCAGGTCAAGAGCGCGACCGCCTCGCCCGCGCCCAGATCGAGGTAGGGCGCCGTCACCGTCGGGAGTACGGAGCCGCGCTCGCGGAGGGCGTCGTCGTGGGCCGGCCAGCACCACGAGCTCTGCTCGCAGATCAGCCAGACGCCGTCGAGCACCTCGGCGAGCCATACGGGGCCCAGCTCGAGGTCCTCGGCGTAGTGGGCGGCGGCAAGGGCGGCGCGGGCCACACGGCGCTGCCGCTCGAAGACGAGGGACTCCCAGCCCTCGCGGTCGCCGTCGTCGTGCAGGCGCGCGGCGGCGGTGGCGAGCGGGACGCCCCACGGGCGGCCGAGATCCTCCTCAGCGCGGGCGAGCACGCCCGCGACGGTGACGGGGTCGGCGCTGCCGTCGGGGCCCCACACCGTGCGGTCATCCGCGGCCGCAACGGGGAGTGCCTGATCGGGCGAAGCGAGGAGAGGGGCGAGCAGCGCGGCGAAGTCGACGCCGTCGACGCCGGCCTGCCGGCGGTAGACGGCGGCCAGCTCACCCTCGAACGTCGCGGTCGAGGCATCCGTCGCGGTCGTCAAGATTCCTCCTCGTTGATTCACCATGGGGTGGGGATCCACCGTCGTGCCGGCTCGCTCTGTACCTAAAGCGATCATAAACGATCATAACGAATCTCAAACAACCTTGCAATGAACGAATTGGGTTGCTACAGTCCAAACCGTTCGCTTTCCGCTGATCCGATTCCAGCGGTGAGAAAAGGCATCAAGGGAGATCCCAGTGACGGTCCAGGAGTCCACCACGTCGGCGCCCCTCGCGACGGGCTTCGACTGGACGCGCGACGAGTGGCTCGCCTACGCCGACCGCCTGCTCGACACCGCCCGTGCCCACGCGTCACCGGGTGCCGGACGCATCCACTTCCCGGGCGTCGAGGGCGGCTACGGCCACGCGGTCGACGGGCTGGAGGGGTTCGCCCGCACGTTCCTCCTCGCCGGCTTCCGCATCGCCGGCGCGCGGGGCGAGGGCACCGAGGACCTCGCCGACTTCTACCGCCGCGGCATCGTCACCGGCGTCGACCCGGAGGCGGAGGACCGCTGGGTGCGTCTCGACGAGCACGCGCAGGCCAAGGTCGAGGCGGCGTCGCTGGCGCTCGTGCTCGACATGACGCGCCCCTGGATCTGGGACCGCCTCGACGAGCTCACGCAGCGGCGGGTCATCGACTACCTC
>DATEOM010000570.1:0-4662 GCA_035274105.1 Microbacterium sp. | reverse complement strand
CGCAACGCGCCGAAACACGCGATCCGTGGATGAACCGGCGAACGGCGGCTGCCCCGGAGACACCGGTTTCGACACCCGCGGCTCCGACGGCGAGACCGCCGCGAGCTCGGGGAGCACCGCGACGAGGGCCGCGGCATCCGTGTACGACACCCGGCGCACGCCACCGACCGACGCGACGTGCGCGGCGATCGTGCGCAGCGGCGCCGGAAGGTTCGTGAGGTAGCTCGACTGCGCCACCAGCTCCTCGAGCGCATCGCCGAGATCGACGTCCGAAACGACCGCCCCCGAGACGCCGGCGCGGCGGTCGAGCAGCACCACCCCCGCGAGCCGCAGCGCGGCCGAAGGCAACGAGCCCAGCCCCAGAGCCGACGGCGAGCGCTGCGCCTTCTCAGCCGAGTCCGGCTCGACGATCGACAGCGGCTTTCGGTAGGGCAGAACGCGCCCCGAAACGTCGATCGCGACCGTCTCGTCCGACACGTACCCGTACGCCTCGCCCAGCACCCGCGACGCCGTCGTCTTGCCGCGACCACTCGGACCGATGAGCGCCACCACCCGCCCGTCGGGCAGGGCGACCCCGGCCGCGTGGAGCATCCACATCCGTCCGCGCTGCGCCTCGATCGCCGCGAGGGTCACCCGCTGACTCAACGACGCCAGCAGAGAACGGATGCTGCCACCCTCGCCCGCGACCACGTCGATGTCGGCGCGACCCGGGGCCGCAGCATCCATCCGCGCGTCCTGCCAGGCCTCATCGACAGCAGCCCGCGAATCTCCGTCGAGACCGTCGGAGGCGATGCCCACCCGCACCCCGAGAGCATCGATCACGAGGTTGCCGGGCACACGCGATAGTGTACGGGGGACTGGGAGGGGGCCCATGGAGCTGCGGGATTACCTGCGCATCTTGCGAGCGCACTGGCTCGCCATCGTGATCCTCACCCTTCTCGGCGTGGCCGTGGCGTGGGGATGGACCGCACTGCAGCCCAAGGTCTACACCGCCAACGCCAGCGGAATCGTCACGGCGACCAACGCCGGATCCGACACCGGCTCGTCGCTCGTCGGCGACCAGCTCGCCCGCAGCAAGGTGACGTCGTACGTCGAGCTCGGGTCGTGGCGTGCCGTCGCCGAATGCGCGATCGACGAACTGGGCCTGAGCACGACCCCCGAATCCCTCGTGACCCGCGTCGACGTCTCGAACCCCCTCGACACCGTCATCGTGCGCGTGACGGCGAGCGCGTCGAGCCCCGAAGAGGCCCGCGACCTCGCCGAGTCGTGGCTCGGCTGCATGGTCGAGCAGATCAACAACGTCGAGGGCACCGACGAGACCGGCACGGCCGCCGTCACGCTCGTCACCGGCGACTCCGCCCGCCTGCCCACCGCGCCGTCGTCGCCGAACGTGCGCCTCGCGCTCGCCCTCGGCGCCCTCGTGGGCCTCGCCCTGGGCATCGGCTACGCGGTGGTGCGCCACGTGCTCGACCGCCGCCTGCGCGATCCGCGCGACATCGAGCGCGAGACGGGCGTCCCGGTCGTCGGCACCCTGCCCGTCGACAAGGGCCTGAGTGTCGAGCGCGGCGTCGCGGACTTCGAGAGCCAGCACTCCGCCTCCGCCCCACTCGCCGAGGCGATGCGCGAACTGCGCACGAACCTGCAGTTCATGGACGTCGACAACCCGCCCCGCGCGATCGTCGTCACGAGCCCGCTGCCCGGCGACGGCAAGTCCACGATGGCCGCCAACCTCGCGGTGAGCCTCGCCGCCGCCGGCCGCCACGTCGTGCTCCTCGACGCGGACCTCCGCCGCCCCATGGTCTCGACGGTCTTCGGCCTGCCCGACGGCGCCGGCCTCACCGACGTGCTCGCCGGACGCGCCGAACTCAACGAGGTCGTGCACAACGTCGGCGCCAGCCGCAACCTCGCCGTCATCACCGCCGGCCGCGTGCCGCCGAACCCCAGCGAGGTGCTCGGCTCGAACCGCATGCAGGCGCTGGTGCAGAGCCTCACCGAGCACGCCCTCGTCATCATCGATTCCCCGCCCCTTCTTCCGGTGACGGATGCCGCGGTCCTCACGACCGCCGCAGACGGGGCGCTCATCGTGGTCAGCGCCGGCAAGACGACGTACGACATGCTGCACAAGGCGCTCGCGAACCTCGGCAAGGCGAACGCGCGCGTGCTCGGCGTGGTGCTGAACCGCGTGCCGCGCAAGAACGGCGGGTACTACGGCTACCAGTACCAGGGCGATTACGCCGGAGCGGACTCCCGCTGACTCCCGCTGACTCCCGCTGACTCGGAGCGGATGTTGGGCCCGGCCCCGTAGGGTGGAGCGGTGACCGACTCCCCCTTGCCCCGCTCCGTGCGCCGCGGGGGCGTCGTCTTCGCCGCCGTCCTCGGCGGCCTGCTCATCCTCGCGGTGGTCGCCACGGTCTGGGTCGGGGTGCGCGGAGCCCTCGCCTACAGCCACCTCCGCGACGCGCAGCAGACGGCGACCGCCGTGCGAGAGAACCTCGCCGATCCCGCCGCCGCGAGCGACGCGATCGCCGCCCTCGCCGCCGACACCGGCGCCGCGCACTCGCTGACCTCCGACCCGGTCTGGAAACTCGCCGAGGGCCTGCCCTGGGTCGGCCCGCAGCTGGCCGCGGTCGGAACGGTCGCCGAGTCGCTCGACGGCGTCACCAGCACCGCGCTTCGTCCCCTCTCGGAGGTCGCCGCGTCGTTCCAGGTCGACGCGCTCCGCCCCCAGGACGGCCGCCTCGACCTCGCACCGCTGCAGCAGATCAGCGGCGCCGCGCAGACCGCGACCGACGGGGTCGGTGCGGCCGCAGCATCCGTCTCATCCATCGACCGCACCGCGCTCGTCGCGCCCGTCCGCGAGGCCGTGGACGAGGTCGACGGCCTCCTCACCGAGGCCGGCATCGCCACCGACGCGCTCGCCCGCGCCACGCAGCTGCTGCCGTCGATGCTCGGCGCCGACGCGCCGCGCGACTACCTCGTGCTGTTCCAGAACAACGCCGAGTGGCGCTCGCTGGGCGGGATCCCCGGCGCGATGGCGCTCATCCACACCGAGGGCGGCACGCTCAGCCTCGCCGCACAGGAGTCCTCGAGCGACTACCCCCGCTACGACGGCGCCGTGCTGCCGCTCGGCGACGAGATCACGGCGATCTACGGCGAGCGCCCCGGCCGGTGGATCCAGAACGTCACGCAGGTGCCCGACTTCGCCGTCAGCGGCGCCCTCGCCCGCGAGATGTGGGCGCGGCAGCACGGCGGACAGCAGGTCGACGGAGTGATCTCGCTCGATCCGGTCGCCCTGTCGTACCTGCTCGAGGCGACCGGGCCCATCACGCTGCCGACGGGCGACGTGCTCGCGCCCGACAACGCGGTGCAGCTCCTGCTCAACGACGTCTACGCCCGGTACACGCGGCCCGCCGACCAGGACGCCTTCTTCGCGATGGCCGCGGCCGCCGTGTTCGAGCGGCTCTCGGGCGGCGACGTCGACCCGGCCGCGCTCGTCGGCGCCCTCACCCGCGCCGGCGACGAGGATCGCCTGCTGCTGTGGAGCACGCACGAGAACGAGCAGAGCCTGCTCGCCGACACGACCCTCGCGGGCGGCCTTCCCGTCTCCGACGACGAGGCCGCGCGATTCGGGGTCTACGTCAACGACGGCACCGGCTCGAAGATGGACTTCTACCAGAACGCGACGACGACGCTCGAGTGGTCGAACTGCACCCTCGATGCCGCCGGAACCGCGACGGGCGACGCCGTGCTGACGGTCACCGTGGGCAACACGGCACCGGCGGACGCAGCATCCCTTCCCGCCTACATCACCGGCGACAGCGCCTTCGGGGTGCCCGCCGGCATCACCCGCACGATCGGCTACCTGTACCTGCCGGAGGGCTTCGAACTCGTCGACGCGACCATGTCGGACGGCACCGGGTTCGGCGGCGGCACGCACGACGGGCGCCGCGTCGTGAGCTTCGCGATCGACCTGCCGCCGGGCGGGTCGGCGACCGCGACGCTCACCGCGCGGGCGAGCGAACCCGTCGCGGCGACGCTGGAAGCGGTGACCACGCCGACCCTCACCCCGCCGACCGCGTTTGCCACGGTGTGCGGAGCTTCGTAGACTTCTCCCGATGCCCCACATCACCAGATCCCCCATGACCAGGCTTTTCCCCCGAGCCTCCCTCGCTGCCACCCTCGCCCTCGCAGCGGTCGTCGCGGTCCCCGCTGCGGCGAACGCCTCCACGATCTACCCGCCGTCGGGCTCGTGCACCGCGACGCCCACGTCGCAGGCGGGCGGCACCATCTCGTTCGAGTGCGACGCCGAGACCTTCTCCCCCGACGAGGCCGTCACCATCACCGTCACCGGTGAGAACGGCGCCGCCGCGCGCATCGGCATGGTGAAGTTCGCGATCACCACGGCCAGCGGCAGCGCGTCGTCCGCGGCCGACGGCTCGCTGGCGGCCGTCGACATCACCCTGCCGTCGAACGCCACCGGCACCTACAACATCGCCGCGGTGTCGTCGACGTCGGCCGGCGGCACGGCCGCCGTCACGATCACCGGCGCCGACGGACTCCCCGCGACCGGCCTCGACCAGGGCCAGACCCTCGGCCTCTGGATCGGCGGCGGGGCGCTCCTGCTCGCCGGCGCCGCCCTCGCGGTCGTCGCCGCGGTGCGTC
>DATEOM010000569.1:0-4118 GCA_035274105.1 Microbacterium sp. | reverse complement strand
GCCATCGGCGCCGAGGGCCGCCTCTTCTCGTTCGAACGGCGCGAGGAGTTCGCCGATGTCGCGCGCGGCAACGTGGCGACGTTCCACGGCGCCGATCCCGGCAACTGGTCGATCACCCTCGGCGACCTCGCCGAGGTGCACCGCACGCACGTTCAGCGAAGGAAGGCGATCCGATGACGACGCAGCGACCGAGCGGCCCGTTCCGCATCGGGGATCGCGTGCAGCTGACCGGCCCCAAGGGCCGCATGCACACCATCACCCTCGAACCGGGCAAGATGTTCCACTCCCACAAGGGCCTGCTCGCGCACGACGACCTCATCGGCCGTCCCGACGGCTCGGTCGTGAAGAACCAGGTCGGCATCGAGTACCTCGCGCTCCGGCCGCTGCTCAGCGACTTCGTGATGTCGATGCCGCGCGGCGCGGCGATCGTCTACCCGAAGGACGCCGCGCAGATCCTCGCGCAGGCCGACATCTTCCCGGGCGCGACGGTCGTCGAGGCCGGCGTCGGGTCGGGCGCGCTCTCGCTCTGGCTGCTCCGCGCCATCGGGCCCGAGGGCCGCCTGCACTCGTTCGAGCGTCGCGACGACTTCGCGGGCGTCGCTCGCGGCAACGTGGCGACGTTCCACGGCGCCGACCCCGAGAACTGGACCATCACGCTCGGCGACCTGGCCGAGGCGCTGCCCGAGGTCGCGCCCGAGGCATCCGTCGACCGGGTCGTGCTCGACATGCTCGCGCCGTGGGAGTGCATCGACGCGGTGGCCGAGGCCCTCACGCCCGGCGGCGTCGTGGTCTGCTACGTCGCGACCGCGACGCAGTTGAGCCGCGTCGCGGAGTACATCCGCGGGACCGGGCTGTTCACCGAGCCCGATGCCAACGAGACCATGGTGCGCGGCTGGCATGTCGAAGGCCTCGCCGTGCGTCCCGATCACCGCATGGTCGCGCACACCGGCTTCCTCGTATGGGCGCGACGGCTCGCGCCCGGGGCCATCCCTCCCGAGGTGAAGCGCCGCGCATCGAAGTCGAGCTACGGCGACGAGGACGTGGAGCTGTGGACCCCCGGTGCCGTCGGCGACCGGCAGATCACCGACAAGAACCTGCGCAAGCGGGTGCGTGAGGCGGAGCGCGCGGCCGAGGGTGCGCGCCAGGCGGCCGGACGGTCGGACGCGCCCGGCGAGTCCGCCTAAACTAGCCCGGTGCGCAACATCCCCGCTGCCCTGGTTGTCCTGGGACTCGTGACCGTCGGCCTGGCCGGATGCTCGCTGCCCGGCTCGTCCTCGTCCGACTGCTCGCGTCCCGAGGTCTCGAATCCCGACGTGATGGACCTCATCACCGTCACCGGCGACGCCGACGACGAGCCCGAGGTCGAGATGTACACGCCTGTGAAGGCACCGGAGCTCGCCTACCAGGACGTCGTGACGGGCGACGGCACCGCCATCACCTCGGTCAATCAGCCCCTCGTGCTCGACGTCGCGCTGTTCAGCGGCGCCACCGGTGAGCTGCTCGCCGCGACGCCGTACGACGGCGACCTGTCGCGAGTGGGCTCCGTCGCGCAGTTCGCCAATTTCCCCGGTTTCGAGGAGGCGCTGCACTGCGCCACCGAGGGCTCCCGCGTCGCCATCGCACTCTCGCCCGACGACCTCGCCGAGGGCGTCGCCGCGCAGGCCGGGCTCGACGACGGCGACGCCCTCGTCGCCGTGATCGACCTCCGCAAGGTGTACCTGGCGGCCGCCGACGGCCAGAACCAGTTCAACAGCGGCTTCGGTCTGCCGAGCGTCGTGCGTGCGCCCGACGGACGCCCCGGCCTCATCATCCCCGACGGAGCAGCGCCGAGCGATCTCACCGTCCAGACGCTCAAGAAGGGCGACGGCGAGGAGGTCACCGGCGAGCAGCCGGTGCGCGTCCACTACACCGGCGTGGTCTGGGGTGACGACGCACCCTTCGATTCCACGTGGGACGGCGAGCCGGCAGCCTTCGCCCTCGACGAGGTGGTTCCCGGGTTCGCGGCGGCTCTCGAGGGCCAGACGGTCGGCTCGCAGGTGCTGGTCGTCGTGCCGCCGGACCAGGGCTACGGCGATCAGGAGCAGGCAGGGATCCCCGCCGGCTCGACGCTCGTCTACGTCATCGACATCCTCGGGCTGGACGCCGTCCCCCAGGAGTGACCCGGGCATCGGCGGGGTCGCTGCGGGCGGCCATAGGATAGGCGGGTGCCTGCCACTGCCGCCGCGAAGATCCCGCCCGAGGAGCGCCTGGTGAACCTCGTGGTGGCGCTCATCGCGACCGACCAGGGTCTCACGAAGGACACGATCCTGAGCTCGGTCGCCGGCTATCGCGAGCAGAGCGCGGCGGGGGCGTCGAAGGACGCGCTCGAGAAGATGTTCGAGCGCGACAAGGAGTCGCTCCGCGGGCTGGGCGTTCCGATCGAGACCATCGGCGACTGGGCCGACCCCGATGACCTCCGCGAGGCCCGGTACCGGGTGCCGAGCGCGGAGTACGAGCTCCCGGAGGACATCGAGTTCACGCCGGCCGAGCTGGCGCTGCTCACCCTCGCCGGCGGGGTGTGGAGCGAGAGCTCCCTGTCGGACGACGCCCGCAGCGGCCTGCGCAAGATCCGCGCGCTCGGTGACCTGGTCGACGAGCCCATCATCGGGTTCTCGCCACGGCTGACCATGCACGATCCCGCCTTCCCGGCGCTCCAGCAGGCGATCGAGCAGAGTCGCGTCGTCACGTTCCCGTATCTGAAGCCGGGCGAGGCGGCGCCGCGCACCCGCCGCATCCAGCCGCTGGCCCTCGTCGAGTACGAGGGGCGCTGGCACGTGTTCGGCATCGACCTCGACGTGCACGCCGATCGCACATTCCTCCTCGCCCGCATCGTGGGGCCCGTCGCCGCCACGCGTGCGTCCTTCGACCCGGCGCTGCGCGAGGGCGCGGGTGACCGCGCACTCGCGGGCCTCGACGAGGTCGCCGCGCGCACCTCCGCGCTGCTCGAGGTGAACCCCGGCACCGAGGCCGCGCTGCGCCTCGCCCGACGCGCGCGGCCCGCCGAGCAGGGCATCCGCGTGCCGTACGTCGACGCGCACATCTTCGCCGACGAGCTCGCCTCGTACGGTCCCGAGGTGCGGGTCGTGGAGCCCGCGGACCTGCGCGACCGCGTCATCGACCGGCTCGCGGCGACCCGCGACCTGCACGGAGGCGCCGCATGAGCGCCCGTCGTCCGCTCGTCGCGACCGATCGCGCCGCCCTCATGCTGCAGCTCGTGCCGTACCTCATCGGCAAGGGTGAGGTCTCGCTGGCGGAAGCGGCCGACGAGTTCGACGTCGCTCCCGAGCAGATGCGGTCGATGGTCGAGAAGCTCACGGTGATCGGTCTTCCCGGCGACCGCGGGTACTGGCAGATGGCGAACGATCTGTTCGACATCGACTGGGACCTCCTCGACGAGCGCGACCTGATCGTCATCACGAACTCGGTGGGGCTCGAGCGCGCACCCAAGCTCACGGCGCGCGAGGCGGCTGCGCTCCTCGCGGGCCTGCAGCTGGCGCGGTCGATCCCCGGAGTGGGCGACACGGCGCTGTACGCGGGCCTGCTGGCCAAGCTCGCGCGGGGCGCGTCGGGCATCCCCGCCGAGGTGATCCTCGCGACCGAGCCCGTCGACGCCGTGCGCGACCTCGTCTCGGACGCGCTCCGGCGCGGGGTCGCGGTCTCCTTCACGTACAAGGCGCCGGACGCCGCGCCCACGACGCGCACCGTCGACCCGGTCAAGGTGCACATCGCGAGCGGGCAGTGGTACCTGCAGGGCTGGTGCCACCTGCGTGAGGCGATGCGCACGTTCCACCTCGACCGCGTCAGCGACCTCGAGCTCACGGGCATCCCGAGCACCCATGCGGGCGAGCAGGCCCCGGACTGGTTCGACACCGACGCGGGCGACGTGGTCGCGCGCATCCGGTTCGCCGAGGAGGTCGCGCCGCTCTTGGGCGACTACCTCGACCGCGCGTCGCTCGAGACCGCCGACGGGGTGACGGTCGCGACCATGCGCGTCGCCGACGAGCTCAGCCTGCGCCGCCTGGCCGCACGTCGCGGCGGCGTCGTCGAGGTGCTCGAGCCGGCGGCCGCACGGAGAGCGG
>DATEOM010000568.1:0-3105 GCA_035274105.1 Microbacterium sp. | reverse complement strand
GCCCAGCGCGAGGCCGACGCCGACCCATGCGGGCGCCGCGAACCCCAGCCCGGCCGCGATGACCACGCCGCCGAGGAACGCGCCGAGGCTGTTGCCGAGGTTGAGAGCGGAGTGGTTGAGCGCGGCGGCGATCGACTGGTTGTCTTCGGCCACGTCCATCAGCCGCGTCTGGATCGTGGGGCTGAGGGCGGACGACACGAACCCGACCGCGAACACGAAGAACGCGAGCGCCCATATCCACTGCGCGGTCAGCGCGACCAGCGCGAGCACCACCGAGAGTCCGACGAGGCCGCCGATCAGCGTGCGCTTGAGGTCGACGTCGGCGAGATGGCCGCCCACGAGGTTGCCGATGGTCATGCCGAGGCCGATGAGCACGAGCACGATCGGAACGGCCCACTCCGGCGAGCCGGCGACCTCGGTCACGAGCGGCGCGACGTAGCTGTAGACGGCGAAGAACCCGCCGAAGCCGATGGCGCCCACCCCGAGCGCCAGCCACACCTGTCCGATGCGGAACACCTTGAGCTCGGCGCGCAGAGTGCGCGACGGATCGCCCGGATGCTCCGGCACGAAGAACGCGATGAGCACGGTGGCCGCCGCGAAGATGCCGGCGACGACCATGAACGCCACCCGCCATCCCAGCTGCTGCCCCAGGTAGGTGCCGACCGGCACGCCGACGACGTTCGCGACCGTGAGGCCGGTGAGCACGAATGCGACGCCCTTGGCTCGCTTTCCCGGGCCGAGCACGTCGGCGGCGACGAGCGCACCGATGCCGAAGTACGCGCCGTGCGGGAGACCCGCGAGGAATCGGGATGCCGCGACCCACTCGAACGTCGGAGCCAGAAAGGTGAGCGCGTTGAAGACCGTGAGTGCGAGCGCCAGACCGATCATCACGCGGTGGCGCGGGTACTTCGCGACAGCGCCCGCGATGGTCGGCGCCCCGACCACGACGCCGAGGGCGTAGAGCGAGATGAGCCACCCGGCCTGGTAGATGGCGTCTTCCTGACGGAGCGCCCACAGCGACGGGAGAAGGTCGTAGCCGATGTTCGGCAGCAGGCCCATGACGACGAATTCGGTCATGCCGATGCCGAAGCTGCCGACGGCGAGGGAAAGGAGCGCCCACGTCGCCGCCCCCCTCGTGAGGTTCGAGGAGGTCACTGCGTCATGCTAGCCGTGGCGGCAGCATCCTGTCGAATCGATTCGGAGCGGACCGGCACGGAACGTCACGACCGCGCGGAGATCGCACGTCAGTCGGCGTCGGCCTCGCCCGCCTGGCGGTCGATCGCAGCCTCGAGCCGCTCGATCTTGCCGTCGAGCTCGCCCGAGAATCCGGGCCGGATGTCGGCCTTGAGCACGAGTGAGACCCGCGAACCGTAGGGCGCGACGGCGTCGGTCGCGCGCTTGACGACGTCGAACACCTCGTCCCACTCCCCCTCGATCTCGGTGAACATCGACGTGGTGCGGTGCGGCAGACCGCTGTCGCGGACCACTCGCACGGCGGCGGCCACGGCGTCGTGCACCGAGCCGTCGGCACGGCCGGTGCCGCTGGGGGCGACGGAGAAGGCGACGAGCATGGGGACCTCCGGCTCTCTGGGGATCGACGGGCGACGAATGCCGCGGCCGACGTCTACTCTGACACGCTCAGCCGCACCGGCTGGCGCACGGGCACCCGGGCGAGACGCACCACGACCCACGCGAAGAGCGCCACGAGCAACAGGTTCCGGAGGACCAGGAGCCAGACGGCCGCGGGCCAGAGCGTCAGAAGCCAGTCGTAGGCGAACGGGAAGAGCCACTGCGTGAGCGCGAGGATCACGACGGTGAGCACCGCGGGACGCAGCCACCGGCGCCGATCGATCGCGAGACCCACGACGACCGGCGCGATCAGCCACGTCATGTACTGAGGCGACCCCACCTTGTTGAGGACGATGAAGCCGAGCACCAGCGCGACCGCCAGCGGCGGGAACAGCGCGACGAAGGCCGCACCTCGCCAGGCCTTCACGGCGCCGATCGCCGCGATCGCCAGCATCCCGATCATGAGGACCGGGGTCATCAGCATGATGACGGTGTCGACGGAGGGGCCGGTGACCTGGAACGTGATGAGATCCGGGTCGTAGAAGACCTGCGCACCGGGCACCTTCGCCGCGGCGAGCAGCAGGTACACGCTGCTCACGGGGGCTTCGATCTGCAGGCCCCGCGAGGTCTGATCGCCCACGAAGCCGAACAGATGCGGGCCGCCCCCGGCGATCAGGACGACCACGACGACGACCGCCGAGACGGCGGCCGCTCCGCCGACGATGGCGAGCCGGCGGCGCACCGCGATGACGGCGGCGGCGAGCAGCGCCGCCGGCCACACCTTGATCCAGGTGGCGACGGCGAGCAGGACGGAGCCGAGCCAGGGGCGCCCGACGAGCCACAGCGAACCGGCGACCGCGAGCGGCACCGTCACGCCGTCGAGCCGGAACATGCCCACGCCGCCGAGCGCGAGGATCGCCGCCAGCCAGAACCACGCGGCCGTCATCCGACCGCGCGAACGCCCGCGACCGACGAGCACCGCGAAGGCTGCGGCGTCGAGCGCCGTCACGAGCAGTCCCCAGCCCAGGGTGTAATCCACGAGGCCGCGGAGCGCGCCGACGAGGACGATCGGCACCTGCGCCAGCGGCGGGTAGATCCAGTCGGCGGTGATGCCGGGGAGCATGTCGCCGCTGAGCGTGAGCCCCGCCCACCAGCGGTACAGCTGATCGACGTCCCACGAGGCGGCATGGTCGTCGACGAACCCGAGCCAGATGACCACCGCGTGGACGAGGACGAACGCGATCCACACCCACGTCCGCCGCAACACTCCTCAATCCTAGGGAGGCAGGGCGGGCGGCATGGGCGCGCACAGAATCGGAGAATGTGCGCGCCACGCGGGGAACGGATGCTGCGACTCGGCGCGTCGCGCGAAACCTCCGATTCTGTGTCCGCAGCGTCAGGTGCGGGCGACGACCTCGGCGACGGCTCGGGGCAGCGCGTCCGCGACATCCAGCGCCGTGATCGGCCCCTCGCCGAACGCCGGGGAGCTCGGCAGGGCCGCGTTGCTCGCGCCCAGCGCGGCGATCGCGCCCGCCC
>DATEOM010000567.1:0-6254 GCA_035274105.1 Microbacterium sp. | reverse complement strand
GCGGAGCGAATCGAGGAACTCGCCGGGGTCGGCGGTCTCGGCCTGCCAGTCAGAGATGTGCGCGAGCCACGCCATGTCGGTGTCGACGGACTTGGAGTCCGGCTTGCCGCCGTTCATCTGCTCTTTGTACTTCCAGTGCGCCGCGACGCCGTACTCCGCCTGCTGGTGCATCTCGTGCGTGCGGATCTGGATCTCTACGGTGCGGCCGCCCGGGCCGATCACCGTCGTGTGCAGCGACTGGTAGAGGTTGAACTTCGGGGTCGCGATGTAGTCCTTGAAGCGCCCGGGAAGCGGCGTCCACCGCGCGTGGATCGCTCCGAGGACGGCGTAGCAGTCGCGCACGCTGCCCACGAGCACGCGGATGCCGATGAGATCGTAGATGTCGTCGAACTCGCGGCCGCGAACGACCATCTTCTGGTAGACGGAGTAGAGCTGCTTGGGCCGCCCCATCACGCGCCCGCGGATGCGAAGCTCGCGCAGGTCGCTGTCGACCGCGTCGATGACGTTCTGCACGTACTGCTCGCGTTGGGGCGTGCGCTGCTTCACGAGACTGTCGATCTCGGCATACAGCTTCGGGTGCAGCACGGCGAACGACAGGTCCTCGAGTTCGGACTTGATCGCCTGGATGCCGAGCCGATGCGCGAGCGGCGCATAGATCTCGAGCGTCTCGGTCGCCTTCTTGCGGGACTTCTCCGGCGGGACGAAGCCCCACGTACGGGCGTTGTGCAGGCGATCGGCGAGCTTGATGAGCAGCACGCGGATGTCGCGCGACATCGCGACGATCATCTTGCGGACCGTCTCGGCCTGCGCGCTCTCGCCGTACTTGACCTTGTCGAGCTTGGTCACGCCGTCGACGAGCATGGCGACCTCGTCGCCGAACTCGCTCGTGAGCATCTCGAGCGAGTACTCGGTGTCCTCGACGGTGTCGTGCAGGAGGGCCGCCGCGATCGCTCGGGGCCCGAGACCGAGATCCGCGAGGATCTGCGCCACCGCGAGCGGGTGCGTGATGTACGGCTCGCCGCTCTGGCGCAGCTGACCGGTGTGCGCGGTCTCGGCCACCGAGTACGCGCGCTCGACGATCGACAGGTCGCCCTTGGGGTGGTGCGTGCGCACCGTCCGCAGGAGCTGCTCGACGTCGTCGCGTCGGGCCGACCTCGAGAAGATCCGAGGCACCAGGCGCCGCAGCGACGAGGATTGGGCGGGAGGGACGGTCTCGGTCACTCGATCCCCTCCCCTCCGCCGGACCTCACAATCCTACGCCCGCGCGCCGGGCCCTCAGGCCGGGGTGCCGGCCAGCTCGCGTGCCGCCACGACGCGCGCGTCGCGCGTCTTGATGGCCGGCTCGTTCTCGCGCAGGAGCGAGTACAGCGGCGCCGCGACGAAGATGGTCGAGTACGCGGCCACGATCGTTCCCACGAAGATCGACAGCGACAGATCGGTGAGCGTCTGCGCACCGGCCCACACGAGGCCGATGAACAGGATCGCACCGGTCGGGAGGATCGCGACGACGGTCGTGTTGATCGAGCGCACGAGCGTCTGGTTCACCGCGAGGTTCACCGACTCGCCGAATGTGCGCCCCGATACCTCGCCGTCCTCGCTGGTGTTCTCCCTGATCTTGTCGAAGACGACCGTGGTGTCGTACAGCGCATAGGAGAGGATCGTCAGGAAGCCGATGACGGCGGCAGGTGAGATCTCGAAGCCGAACAGCGCGTAGATGCCGATCGTGATGACGAGCACGTCCACGAGGCCGATGATGGCCGAGAGCGACATCTTCCAGGTGCGGAAGTACAGCGCGAGGATGATCGCGGTCAGCGCCAGGAAGATCGCGAGACCCCAGAGGGACTGACGGGTGACGTCCGCTCCCCAGCTGGGCCCGATGAACGCGTAGCTGACTTCGCTCTCAGGCACGTCGTACGCCTCGGCGAGGGCCGCCGAGACCTCACGGCTCTCGGCATCCGTCATCTGGTCGGTCTGGACGCGCACCGCGTCCTCGCCGATCGTGACGACCTTGGTCGTGGCTTCGGGGACGACCGAGAGCACGGCGTCCGTCGCGAGCGACTGGTCGACCGGCGCGGTCACGCCGCTCACGGTGAACTGCGAACCGCCCGTGAACTCGATCGAGAACTGGATGGGGCGGAAAAGCGGCACCAGGGCCGAGCCCAGGACGAGGATCGCCGCGATCAGGAACCACAGCCGACGGCGGCCGACGAAGGGGAACGACGTCTTACCCGTGTAGAGGTCGTTGCCGAACTGGCTCATGGAGCGCATCAGTCGTCTCCCTCCTTGGCGGTCGTGCCGGGTTTCGCGCTGTCGGCGGCGGCCAGCTCGGCCTGCTTGCGCTCGGCGATGGTCTGGCGACGCGCGGCCTCCCCGCGTGACTTGGAGCTGCGGCGACCCGCGGCGCCGGTCGCGAGGACCGGCTCCCGGAACTGCGCGCGGCCGCGGTAGACGGCGCCGAGCGCGGTCGGGTCGAGTCCGGACAGCGGATGCCCCGAGCCGAAGAACCGTGTGCGCGCCAGGAGCTGCAGCACCGGGTGGGTGAACAGGATGAAGATCAGGACGTCGATCGCGGTCGTGAGACCGAGCGTGAACGCGAAGCCCTTCACCGTCGAGTCCGCGAGGATGTACAGCACCACGGCGGCGAGGATGTTGATCGACTTCGAGATGTAGATCGTGCGCTTCGCGCGGCCCCAGCCGTCCTCGACGGCACCTGTGATCGACTTGCCGTCGCGCAGCTCGTCTCGGATGCGCTCGAAATAGACGATGAACGAGTCGGCCGTGAAGCCGATCGTCACGATCAGACCCGCGACACCGGCGAGCGAGAGGCGGAAGCCCATGCGCCACGCGAGGATGCAGAGCGTGATGTAGGTCAGCACCGCCATCACCGCGAGCGACGCGATGATGATGAAGCCCAGCGCGCGATAGACGATGAGGGAGTAGATCGCCACCAGGAGCAGACCGATGAGACCCGCGATGAGGCCGATCTGCAGCTGCTGCGAGCCCAGCGTCGCGGAGATCGAGTTCGAGCTCTCGACCGTGAAGCTGAGCGGCAGTGCGCCGTACTTCAGCTGGTCGGCGAGCACCTTCGCGGTCTCCTGCGTGAAGCTGCCCGTGATGCTCGGCTTGCCGTCGAGGATCACGCCGTTCATCGACGGAGCCGACAGGACATAGCCGTCGAGCACGAACGCGAACTGGTTCAGGGGCGCCTGTGCGCCGTAGAGGCGCTGGCTGATCTCGCCGAACGTCTGGGTGCCTTCGGCGTCGAACGAGAGGTTGACCGCCCACAGGCCGTTGTTCTGCTGGACGCCGAACGTCGCGTCGTCGATCGACGAGCCGTCGAGCTCGACGGGGCCGAGGATGTACTTCACGGTGCCGTCGGCGTCGCACGTGATGAGCGGCTCATCGGCCGGCGCGTTGGCCGGATCGTTCGCCGGGTCGGCGCAGTCGTAAGCGAGGTACTCGGCCTGCAGCGCCGGCGTGATCCACGCCGGGTCGCTGCCGTTGGTCGGAGCGGTCGTCGGGGTCGCCTGAAGCGTCGGGTCGGGTGTCGGGTACGGCGTCTCGTTCCCGTCCTCGCCGACGAAGGTGTTGGCGGGCGCCCCCGTGTAGAGCACCGCGCGCAGCTGGAGCTGCGCGGACGCCTCGATGCGGTTGCGGGTCTCCTCGTCGGCCTGACCCGGGATCTGCACGACGATCTGGTTGCCGCCCTGGGTGGTGACATCCGCCTCGCCGACACCCGAGGCGTCGACGCGCTGGCGGATGATCGTGACCGCCTGCTGCATCTGCTCCTCAGAAGGAGCGGCGCCGTCCTCGGTCTGCGCCTCGAGGACGATCTGCGTGCCGCCCTGGAGGTCGAGCGCGAGCGCGGGGGTCCACGAGCTCTGCCCGAACACGTACACGCCGAGCGCGTTGATGCCGAACAGGAGCGCCGTGATCGCGAGGAGTCCGGTCAGCGCGCGCCATGCATGCCGGACGGGGGTGGATGTCGCCACGTCTTTGCTTTCTTGAGAGCCCGAACGGGCGAACGGAGGGGCGTCAGCCCTGCGACTTCGTGCCGGTCTCGGCGTCAGGGTCGGTCTTCTCCTTGCCCGCGGCGGAGCTCTGGTCGTCGCTGATGGAGGTGATGTCGCCGTTGGCGACGCCCTCGGCGTACTCAGCGTGGCTCTCCTCGGCGGCGAGGTACTCATCCTCGGTGACCGCGTGCTCGCCGGGGTTGACGACCCGCAGGATCGCCTGGCTGTGCACCTTGATCTCGACACCGGGAGCGAGCTCGACGATCGCGGGCTGGTCGAGGTTGTCGGCGTCGTACGAGACGATCGTGCCGTAGAGGCCGCCCTGCAGCAGGACCTCGGAGCCGGGCACCGTCTGGCGGGCCTTCTCCTCCTGCTCGGCCTTCTGCTTCTGCATGCGGCGACGGGAGCTCCAGAACATGAAGACGAGGAGCACGACCAGCAGGATGATGAGGCCGTAGTTGCTCAGGAAGGAAGCGAAGTCCATGGAGCTGGGAGCACCTTTCGGGTGAGGCACGCGCCGAAGGGCGGCGTTGCCTTGCAGGAGGGGGTGGGTGTAAACCTCCAGCGATTATAGGACATCGAATCCCAGCACCGAGTCGGCCACCGGCACCCCCAGGTGGGCGTAGGCCTCGGGCATCGCGATGCGTCCACGCGGAGTGCGCCCCATGAATCCGATGCGCACGAGGTAGGGCTCGACGACCGACTCGATCGTGTCGGGCTCCTCCCCCACGGCGACGGCGAGGGTGCTGAGACCCACGGGCCCGCCGCGGAATCGCCTGACCAGCATGTCGAGCACCGCGCGGTCGAGCCGGTCCAGGCCGATCCGATCCACGTCGTACAGGTCGAGTGCGGCGTCGACCGCCGCGATGTCGGCACCGGTGCGGCCGTGGACGACGAGGTAGTCGCGCACGCGCCGCAGCAGGCGGTTCGCGATGCGCGGCGTGCCCCGTGAGCGCCGCGCGATCTCGGCGCGGGCGGCGGGCGGCAGCGAGACCCCCAGCATCACGGCGGAGCGCTCGATCACCCGCTCGAGCTCTTCGGGCTCGTAGTACTCGAGGTGGGCGGTGAAGCCGAAGCGGTCGCGCAGCGGGTTGGGCAGCAGGCCCGACCTCGTCGTCGCGCCGACGAGGGTGAACGGCGACAGATCGAGCGGGATGCTCGTCGCGCCGGCGCCCTTGCCCACCATGATGTCGATGCGGAAGTCCTCCATCGCGAGGTACAGCATCTCCTCCGCGGAGCGCGCCATGCGGTGCACCTCGTCGATGAAGAGCACCTCGCCGGGCGTGAGGCTCGACAGCAGCGCGGCGAGGTCACCGGCGTGCTGGATCGCGGGGCCGCTGGACAGGCGCAGCGGGCGGCCGCTCTCGTACGCGACGATCATCGCGAGGGTCGTCTTGCCGAGGCCGGGAGGACCCGACAACAGGATGTGATCGGCGGGCCGCTGCTGGATGCGAGCCGCGTCGAGCAGCAGCTGCATCTGGCCGCGCACCTTCTGCTGGCCGACGAACTCGGAGAGTGAGGTCGGGCGCAGCGCGCCCTCGATCGCGAGCTCGGTCTCGTCGACGGGCTCGTCGGCTTCGCGCACGTCAACCACTCACGGTCTCCTTCCGGGCGGGGCCGAGCGTGGTGAGCGTGCGGCGCAGCAGTGCGGGCACCGACGACCGTTCGGTCTCGGGCGCGTCGGCCGCCACGGCCTCGACGGCGTCGACGGCCACGCGCTCCGACCAGCCGAGGCCGACCAGTGCCTGCACCACCTGGGCGGGAATCGCGGCGGAGGGCGCGGCATCCGTCCCGCCGGCGCCGACGGGGCGCGTCACCGCGATCTTGCCCGCGAGCTGCACCACGATGAGCTTCGCCGTCTTCGGGCCGATGCCCGAGACGCGGCGGAAGGGGGCGTCGTCGTCGGCGGAGACGGCGTCGGCGATCTGCGGGACGGTGAGGGTCGCGAGCACCCCCAGCGCCGACTTCGGGCCGACGCCGGTGACGCCGAGCAGCTGGCCGAAGACCACGAGCTCTTCGCGCGATTCGAAGCCGAAGAGCGACAGGGCGTCCTCCCGGACGATGAGCGTGGTGTGGAGGGTGACGGTGTCGCCCAGGTGCGTGGTGCGGGCGACCTGCGGCGTCACGGCGACGTGGAGGCCGACTCCCCCGACCTCGACGACGACCGCATCCGCATCGACGTGCACGGCCGTGCCGCGGACTGAGGAGATCATGCGTCGAGCCTACGGGGCGGTTCGGACG
>DATEOM010000566.1:0-18873 GCA_035274105.1 Microbacterium sp. | reverse complement strand
CTCGCGGTGCAGCGGCATGCCGAGGAAGTCAGCGGCAACGGGAAGCGTGAGGTCGAGCCACGGCGCGGGGACGTACTTGGCCTTGGCTGGACTGACACCGGCCGCGGGAACCCGGATCGTCACCTCGGCCCTCGTGGGCGGTTGCAGCTCGTAAGGGTCTAGCGACGATCTTTCTGGTACGCCCCAGGCGTGTGCCATCCAACTCCGCGCCACGTTCTCCATCCGATTACCGGTCGTCGCTCTGGGCGTCACCAGGTTCTCGCTCCAGCGATCGCATGGGGCAGAGTTCGGACATTGACAGTGGAGAGCTCCTGGGATGTGTCCTCGCCGTCCGGGGTGCATGTCGATGACCCGGACCCGGCGCACCCGGCAATGAGCCTGATCCCCGCTGCTGCGATACCAGTCGGGGGCTTGCGTGGTACGAACCTCGGGGGAATGGTAAGGGGTGTCGGCGACGCCGATGAGGGCGTCGCCTCTGTTCGAAGGGAGCGGGGTGGTGTACGCACGTTGCATCACTAGTGTCGCCCAGCCCGACCGCATCGACGACGGCATCGCGCTGGCCAATGACGTGTTGATGGCGGTGATTGCCGACATCGAAGGCTGCATGGGAATGTCGCTGTTGGTCGACCGATCGAGCGGCCGCTGCATCGCCACGACCTCCTGGGAGTCCGAGGACGCCATGCGCGCGAGCAACGTCCTGCCCATCCGTCAGCGCTTCCTCGAGACCTTGGACGCGGACGGACCCGAGAATGAGTGGGAGATCGCGATCCTGCAGGAGTGGGAGATCGCGATCCTCCATCGCTACCAGGAGTCGCCTGCCGGGGCCCACGCTCGTGTGACCTGGGCTCGGCCACCGGCGGGTCGGCTGGACGCAGCAGTAGCCGCGTTCAAGGTCCACGTGCTGCCGCTGCTCGAGGACCAGGATGGGTTCTGCAGCGCGAGCATGCTCGTAAGCCGTGAGACAGGGATGCTCGGGGAGACAGGCATGCTCTGCTGGACGGTCAGCTTCGACAGCAGAGCCACGGTCGAGGGCTACCGCGAGTTCGCCGCCCGGCAACAGGCCCTGCTGACCGAGCGGATCGGGATCGAGTACATCGATGTCATGGAGTGCGAGCTCGCCGTCCACCACCTGAGGGTGCCCGAGCTGGTCTAACAGCCTCATCCGTCAGTGACGATGATGGCGTACGGCTTCGCCGAGGCTCGCCCGGGTCGTGCGGTAGGAGTTGGCAGGGTGGTCCGCGTCGGGATAACCGAAGGCGACAGCGAACACGATCTTGCGAGACGGATCGATGCCGAGGTGCTCGCGGACGAAGGGAGCGAAGCGGGCGACGGCCGCCTGTGGGACGGATGCCACACCGCAGGCCTCTGCGGCGAGCAGCAGGTGGCCGAGATAGACCCCGGCATCGACGGCCCCGTAGGGACCCAGTGCGTCGGGAGTGCTCACGATCGCGACGTGCGGGGCCCTGAAGAACTCGTAGTTCTGCGCCGCCTGTCGCGCGCTGGCCTCGCGGTCGCCCCTGCTCACCCCGACAGCGTCGTACAGCTGCCATCCGCTGGCGCGGCGCCGCTCCCGATACACGCCTGAGTACGCCGAGGGCGGCGCGAAGTCGAAAGCCGGCGCGGCGTCTGCCGACTCGATGTGCGCGCGCAGTTCCCTGCGCAAGCGTTCCGTCGCCGCCCCGGAGCAGACGTCCACCTGCCACGGCTGCGTGTTGCACCATGACGGAGCGCGCTGCGCGAGCTGCAGCATCCTGTCGACCACCGCATCGGGCACGGGTGCGGGAAGAAACGCGCGACAGCTCATGCGCTGACGCATCAGCGCTTCGAGGGTCATGTCGACGGTGCCGACTGCGGCGATCGGACGCATGTTAGGCGGTGCCGAGGAGGGCGAGCACGAGGAAGACGGCGGTGGCGGCGACCACCCACACGACAGCGGTCGTCCGCAGCCACCGGGCTGACAGGCGGATGTCCATGAAGAACGCTCCGATCACAGCGATCTTCGCGAGCGCGGTGAGCACGATCACGATCACCGCGGCACGCGCTCCGACGGAGGCACCGTGCGTGACGCCAAGCCACCACGACAGCACCGTCACCGCGACGAGCACGGACCAGACGAGAAGGAGTGCGGGCAGGGTCAGCCGCGAACGGCGGGCGGAGCGTTCGGTATCGCGCATCACGCCACCGACACCAGGTAGAGGAGAGCGAAGAGCGCGACCCAGATGACATCCACCATGTGCCAGTAGACGGCGGCGCCATCGGCGAAGCGCGCGGTCGGGGGCCCGCCCGTGCCGCCTCGCCTGAGCATCGCAGCCGCGACGGCCAGCACCGCGACACCCACGACGACATGCAGGAGATGGATGCCGGTCAGCACGAAGTAGTACGTGAAGAACAGCGATGTCGTCGGCACGATGCCGTCGTCCACGAGGGCCGCGTACTCGGTGAGCTTGATCGCCGCGAACACCAGTCCGAGTCCGATCGTGCCGACGATCGACCATCTGGCCCGCACGGCATCACCCCGCCGGACGAACAGCACAGCGCAGGCCATCGTGAGCGAGCTCGTGAGCAGCACGACGGTGTTCAGCAATGCCGAACCCTCTTCGAGGTGTGCACCATCGACCGCGAACTGCGAAGACGACCCGATCCGACTGACCAGATAGCCCGCGAAGAAGACCACGAACAAGGTGACATCGCCGAAGATGAACACCCAGAGGCCGGGCTCGCCGGGCACGTCGCTGTCGCGCCGAGCGGGTGAGGGCCCGCCGTGCTCGCGGCGGGGCCGCGGGCCCGCCTGGAGGAACAGCGGCAGATCGTCCCGAGTCGCGGTCACACCGTCTCCTCGACCAGTGCATCCACGGGCTCCCGCTTGATCGCGGCACGGATGCTGAACCCCATGACGAAGGCCCACAGGGCGTAGGCCGACAGCGCCAGCCAGAACGAGAAGATCCCCTGCCAGGCGAACGGGCCATCGGTGAAGAAGTACGAGAGCGTACCTGGCAGGAAGAGGAAGGCCACCCAGAGGTTGAGATAGCCGATCCAGCGAGGCAGAACAGGTACCGCGCTGCGGTCGAGGAGGATGGCCGCGCCGATGGCGACGTTCTGCACCACGAACGGCCCCACCGGCGGGATGAACAGGATCCACGCCAGGTCGTTCAGCATGAGCGTCAGTTCCGGCGCCCGATCCGGACGGAAGGTGGCGACCTGCATGATCACGAGCGGCACGATGAGGAGCACCCAGGTGACTGCGCCGGCGACCAGCTGGAGGAACGACAGGATCGGGTTGCGCCCTTCCATCGAGAGCATGGTGATGGCGATGACGGCCACCAGCGCGCCGATGCCCGAGAGCGCGAGGATCGCGATGAGGAGACCGGTCCGCGTGGCCGTCGGATTCGCTGTGTAGAAGTCGACGATCTGATCTGCGGTGAGCGATGCAGCGGGCGGCACGGGAAGAACACCCGCGATGAGCCAGCCGATGAGCGCTCCCACGATCCCAGCAGGCCCCGCCCAAGCGCAGATGAGCCGGATGCGGCGGTTCACACTCCACCTGCCTCGAACACAACTGATGGCGGGGCGAATATCGGTGCGAGGGTGTGCGTCATGAACGACTCTCCGGTTCTTCGTCGAACGGGACAACGGGATAACCATAGCGAGAACTATTGACATTGGGAATGGATGGACCACCCTCGCCTAGAATCGAGCCATGCGCGTTCTTCTCATCCGCCACGCACAGACGACGTCCAATACGCTCGGACTCCTCGACAGCGGGGTGCCGGGGCCCGAACTGACACCGCTCGGCCACGACCAGGCGCGCGCGATCCCCGCGGCCCTCGCTGGCCGGGCGGTGAGCAGCATCACCGTGTCGAACATGACGCGCACCAGCCAGACGGCCGAGCCGCTCGCCCTCGACCGCGGCCTGACGCCGGTGGTCGACCCCGGGCTCCGTGAGATCGCGGCGGGCGAGATGGAGATGCAATCGAGCCTCGAAGCGGTCAAGCGCTATGTCGGCGTTGCGTGGGCCTGGTCGGCAGGCGATCTGGCCCCACGGATGCCCGGCGCCCAGAACGGGTTCGAATTCTTCGAGAGGTTCGACGCCGCGGTGGACAAGGCCCTCGCCGAAGGCGGCGATGCTCCGGTCATCGTGAGCCACGGCGCATCGATCAGAGTCTGGGTCGGCAACCGCTGTCGCAACGTCCCCGAGGCGTTCGCGGCCGAGGCGGAACTCCACAACACCGGCAGCGCAGTGCTCGAGCGCGACGCCCGAGGCGCGTGGGATCTTCTCGAGTGGAACCCGCTGCCGCTGGGCGGACCCGCCCTCCATGGAACGAGCGGACCGGGCGAAGAGGACCCGACCGGCTCGCTCACGGCGGACGAGGTCCACTGAATCCAGCCCGCCGAGCGATCAGCGAGGCACAGTCTGCGGAACGTCGGGCTCGAGAAGAGCTTCTCGAAGCCTCGCGAGGACATGATCGCCGACTCCCGCGCGCTCGGTCAGGTATGACGACATCGACCCATAGCGTTCGAGGACGCCTTCCAGCGCCATGCGCATCGCTTCCGGAGGCGATTCGTAGAGTCCCCGATAGCTCGCCAGGGGCACACCGGCCTCTTCGAAGTGCGGCGAGTACGCCAGAGCACGGTCCGGCCGCCACGCGCCACTGAGTGCGTAGTCTTCGACGATCGCCTCCGAGGGAGCGCCCAGCGCACCGAGGATGACGGCGACGAGCAATCCGGTGCGATCCTTGCCTTCGGTGCAGTGGATGAGTACCGGCCCCCCATCAGCCACGACGCTGACCGCGGCCCCGAGCGTCTCGGCGCGATCCTCGAGCACCGCGGAATAGTGTTCGCCGAGATGCCGCTCCCCGAAGCTGGCGAGTCGGCGCGTGAGGAGCATGTCCACGTAGTCGCGGGCCGCCCCGAGACCGCCGTCGTCGATGGGAAAGCTCCGCGCGTCCGTCGCCCCCGTCGCCTCCTGCCAGGCGGACGGAGTGGCAGCGGCCTCGTGCGCGCTGCGCAGGTCCAGCACCGTCCGTACGCCCAGCGAGGCCAGGTCGCCGGCATTCGTCTGCTCCCATGAGGAGTGGATACTGTCTTGTCCGGAGTACACGAGCAGTTCCGCGCGGTAGACGCGATGCCGCGCTACCCGCGATCCGTCCGCAGCCGGCAGCCCGCCGAGGTCGCGCGCATTGGAGAGGCCCGCAACGCCCAGCGCCCGCGGACGGGCTACTGGCGTGCCCATCAGCTCGCTCGGTTGATGGTCAGTCCGGAGTCGGAGCCGTCCAGCGCGGCTCCGACCTTGCGGTGGTGGTCGGCGTACCCGGGTGGCCAAGCGATCTCCATGTACGCGCGACCGGGTTTCCCGTCGATCGTCGCGTGCATCGATGCCTCGTGCAGTGTCAGCAACTCGCTGACCGGCCACGCCAGGTCAGCGCCGTACCAGGTGTGAACTTCGGTGGCCCTTCCCTCGTCGTCGGTGATCGTGGCGAGGATGTCCGTCTGCATGAACCGATCGTCGAAGGTGATGTCCGGATCGAGGGTCAGCACCGTTGCGATGACGCCGTCCTTCTGGACATAGCCGTGCAACGTCGTCGTGCCGAACGCCTGCAGTTCCATCACGTGGATGGCGATCCCGTCATCGCCCATGATGTTCCACCATTTCCAGTGGGTGGGCCCGCCCCAGTCTCGATTTCCCCACGAGTGATCGCGGTGGCCGTAGTCGTCGATGTAGTACTCCTGGCCATCGACGCGCAGCTTTCCCGTGTATTTGACGCCCTGCTCGGCCCGGTCGCTCGCAAGCCACGCAGGGCAGCCGTTGCGATTGGCGACGAAGCCGAACGACGGGTTCAGGCCCGTGAAGTCGACATCGAGGTGGAGTCTGTCGGAATCGAACCGCAGCCTTCCACCCATCATGTCGCGGTCCAAGCGCATCTTCGCGGGGCCGACCTCCCAGTCGACGAGGGTCATCGAATCGGGGATGAAGTGTCCGTCCGACACGTCGAAGATCGTGTCGGAAACGGAGGGACCGTAGACGACCATCATGGATCCGGCTCGTCCCTTCCCATCCTCACCGAGCGAGTGGACCCAGGTGTAATAGATCACACCGAGGCCGAGATGAGGCAGCGGGAGAAGGAAGGCGAGGGATTCGCGGTAGTCGGGGTGGGCGTTCGCGTCGAAGAAGACGTGTCGGTCTTCGAATCCTTCAGGGGCTTCGATGATGGGCATCTGCGGTGTCCTCCAGGTTCTGCACTGAACAGGCCCCCTCGACCCTACCCAAAATTATTGACATTTGGAATGGCAGGACCATACCTTGGTCGTACGTGGAACACGAAGCAGTGTTCGTCGCCGCCCGCAGGCGGCCGCGTCAACCCGAAGGGCATCTACGATGAGCGTAGACACCGATTCATTGATCACGATCGGCACGGGGATCACCGTTTTCCGAGACGACAACATCATCGAGGCGCCAACGATCTGGCTCGGGTCGCCGGACGCGGTCATCGACTTCGTCGAGCGCGACGACACCGAGGACTTCATCGTGATCGCCCGCGGCGGCACGACGACCTTCCTCACGCCCGCACTTGTGGCAGGCGTCAAGGGCATCGTCACCCTGCAGGGCGCTCCGACCAGCCACCTCGGCATCATCTCCAGGGAGTACGGCATCCCCTGCCTCATGTCGGTCACCTTCACGGAAGGAGACGTCAATGAGCGTGGCGAGGTCATCCCTCCGGATGGCACGCTGCTGCGCATCGATGTGTCGACGGGCCCGCGCGGCCGGGTACTCGTCGGAGCGGACTCGGGCCTGACCAAACACGGTGAGGTCGACGAGCAGATCGAGCTGGAACCGGAGCCGGAGCCTGCCGCGGAGGCACAGGCTGCGGAGCCGCTGCGCTTCACCAACGGAGTCGTCGGCGGTCCGGAGGGGCAGAAGGTCATGGAGAGCCAGATGGTATCCGACGTTCTGCACCTCACCGATGAATCCCTCGGCCGGCAGCTCACCGACGTGGAGGTGAACGACCTCCTCAACTACTACGGCTGGAATGTGTGGGACATCCTCGTCGCCCGCCTGAGCGAGGGCGAGTCCGGACTCATCCCCCGCCCGGAGTACGAGCTTCTGGGCATCTATTCGCAGTGGCGCCTCCACCCCCGCTGGCACCGGATGATCACCGAGAAGATCGGCGTGGACGGGCTCCGCGAAGTCGGCGCGTCCGCACGCACGCAGGTCGGCACGAAGGTGAACCCCCTGCACATCTGGTCCTCCGGCGTACCCTTGGCGCTGGGACGCGGCATCGCAGTCGAACTCGGCAAGCAGGACCCTGCTGAGAACGTTGACGACCTCCGCAACGCCATGCAATTCACGCGACGGCTTTACCGAGGACTGTGGGACGACAACGGTCACATGATGACCGCGGGCCGCGGGTACGCCGCCCCGATCCTGGCCGAGGAACTCCAGACGAAGTTCTGGGACGAGCGCACGGTCATCACCGATGACGAGCAGCGCAAGGAGTTCCAGCGCTTCAACGGCGTAACGGGGATCACCTCCTTCCTTCTGCACTTCGACAACCGCTGCGGTGTCGCGGATTCCGGCCCGTATCCGACCCCCGACGGGGGATGGATGCTGGTGCGCGACCATGTCGTGAATGAGCAGGAGTATCCGTGGGCTGGCCCCGTCTCCGAACTCCCCTACGCCATCACGATTGCGATGTTCTTCGACGGGAGTGTCCCGATCCAGAAGTCGCTCGTCGATATCGGAACCATGTTCACCGAGCCGGCGAACTACCTTAAGGCGCTCACCGGCTACGCGATCTACCAGAAGGACACCGAGCAGTCCCCGATGTCGGAGCTGCGGCTGCTGAAAGACGCTGATCTGCCCGCTTTGACTGCGAAAACCGAGGCCGCCTCCTCCAAGCTCTATCCGACGATCGCGGGAATGACTGATCGCCAGAAGATCGAATCGGGCGCTCGGGTGTACTACACAGACTTCATCGCGCCCATCGCAAAGGCGAGCGGAGTCTGGCAGGAGCTCCTGGATGCCGGATTCTACGACCTCGGCGCCACCGCCGACGAAGTCTACGACCTCATCACAGACGGACGCGCCGGAACCATCCTTCCCATGCACTTCGGGGCGGGCGTCGGGCTGCACCGTATCTGAGTCGCGGAATGAGAAGGCTCTTCGCCTCCGGCGGAGAGCCTTCTCTCGTGACGAAGTATCATGGCGGAAGTCCCAGGGCGCGGTTGGCGTCCGGACCTGGAGGTTCGAGGTGTCCACGACCGACGATGCGGGTGGCCGGCCCGAGCAGATCACACTTGCCCGCCTGAAGGTCCCGAAGGCATCAGAGGTCCTGGCGAATGAGCTGAGCGAGCGGATCCTCAGCGGGGAGTTCGCGGAGGGTGCCGGTCTCCCCCCCGAGCGCGAGCTTGTCTCCCAGACGGGCCTCAGTCGCACGACGGTGCGTGAGGCACTGCGCATCCTCGAGGTCCAGGGCCTCATCCGCATCAAGTCCGGCCGGGCAGGCGGCGCGTTCATCCAGCGGCCCGGCGAACTCGCGATGGCCAACACGGTCGAGGACATCATCCGCGGTCGCGAAATCCGGCGCTCAGCCCTCCTGGAGACGCGGCGCGCCATCGAACCGTTCTGCGCGCGACTCGCTGTGCGCACGCGCACGGACGAGCAGCTCGAAGAGCTGCAGGCCGCGATCCCCACCGTCAACGGCGAGTGGCACATCGCCGTCGCGCGCGCGAGCAACAACGCGCTGCTCTCCGGCCTCATGCTCGCGCTGTCGAACGCCATCTCGGAGGCCACCGACCGCGAGCTCGTGGATCGAGGCAAGCTGGACCAGGCGGTCGAAGCCCATGAGCTGATCACGGCGGCGATCCGGGACCGGGACGAGGAAGGGGCCGTCGAGGAGATGGAGAAGCACGCGCACGTCTACTCGGAGGCTGACGAGATCGTCGGGAGACGATAGTCAATCCCGACGATCCCGTGGTCAGCCGTCCCGTGCTCAGACAATGACGATCGGCGTGCGGACGACGGCTCCCGACCGCTGATCCGCGACCACCTGGTTGATGTCGGCGAGCTCCGCGCTCCCGGTCATGAGCCTCTCGACCGGAAGCCGGCCGCTGCGCCACAGCTCGGTCAGCATGCCGAGATCGCGACGCATGCTGATTCCGCCGTGGAAGCTGCCGGTGATCCGCTTGTCGTCGTGGAACATCTCATAGGCCGGGATCTCGACGACCGCGCCCGGGGCCCCTGCGCCGACCACCGTCACGGTGCCGCCTCGACGCACCGCACGCCACGCGGTCAGGATCGTGGCCGGCGCCCCGACGGCGTCGATGACGACGTCGAAGTCGCGGACGCGCTCGGCGATGTCGTCGGGGTGACAGGCGCCGGTGGCACCCAGTGAGATGGCCAGCTCCTGCCGTTCGGTCATCGGATCGACCGCGACGAGCTCACCGGCGCCAGCGATCAAGGCGCCGAGCAGCGCGTTGAGCCCGATGGCGCCGCATCCGATCACCGCGACGCGGTCGCCGGGCTGCACTCGTGCGCTGCGCAGCGCCGCGCCCACGCCCGTGGGCACCGCGCACCCGAACATCGCCGCAACCTCGAAGGGCACGTCGTCGTCGATCTTCAGCACCTGGTTGTCGGGCAGCAGCGTGAGCTCGGCGAACGTCGAGGTCTTCATCCCCTGGTGCACGGCCTGGCCGTCGATCGAGAGCCGAGAGGTCGAGGTGTGCTCGCGGCCGGCGCGCGCATCGGCGGTCGAGCTGCGGTTGGCGCACAGGTACTCGTCGCCGCGCAGACACGGACGGCAGTGCCCGCACGGACCGACCCAGAGCACGACGACCCGATCGCCCACCGCAACGTTCTCGACAGCCGAGCCGACAGCCGCGACGACGCCGGCGCCTTCGTGGCCGAGCACGACGGGGGTCGGCTGACCGAAGGTCGTCGTCAGCGACAGATCCGACGCGCAGACGCCGGCGGCATGGATGCGGACGACGACTTCTCGCGGGCCTGGGTCCGCCAGAGCCACCTCGCGGACCTCGAACGGTCCGCCTGCTTCCCACATGACTGCTGCGCGCATACTGCCTCCTTGCTGGTAGCGCCCCGACCGCCGTGGTCAGGACGGGAAGTGAATGGACGTGTAAGAGAGATACGAGCCGAGACCCTCGAGTCCGAACTCCGTGCCGATGCCGCTGTCCTTGTGACCGCTGAAGGGCGCCGCGGCGTTGGAGCCGTAGTGATTGATGCCGATGTTGCCGGTGTCGATTCGGCGGGCTACGGCGAGCGCAGCATCCTGATCCGTGCCGAACACCGTTCCACCGAGACCATACGGCGAGTCGTTCGCGATGCGGACGGCATCCTCCACGAGGTCGTAGGAGAGCACCGACAGCACCGGGCCGAAGATCTCCTCCTGGGCGATCCGCATGCCGGGCTCCACGCGATCGAAGACCGTGGGCTGCACGAAGAACCCCTCCGCGAACGGCGAATCCAGTCCGCCGCCGGCGACCGCGCGCGCGCCCTCGGCGCTGCCGATCCCGATGTAGTCGCGAACGCGATCGCGGTGCCGCCGCGACACCAGCGGGCCGAAGAAGGTGTTCGGGTCGCGCGGGTCGCCGATGGGGGCGGATGCTACGACATCCGCGACGACGGCGGTCAGCTCCTTCGCCCTCGAAGCGGGAACGATGAGCCGGGTACAGGCCTTGCAGGTCTGTCCGGTGTTGCGCATGGCGACCTTGAGGATGTTCGCGGCGAGGACGTCGGCATCCGCGTCTTCGAGGACGACGGCCGGCGACTTGCCGCCGAGCTCGAGGGTCACCGGCCGGAGCAGCCGGCCGCAGGCCTCGCCGATTGCCCGGCCAGCCGTGGTCGAACCGGTGAACGAGATCTTCGCCACGGCGGGGTGCTCGACCAGCGCGCGCCCGGCCTCCGTGCCGCCGGTCACGAGATTGACGACGCCGCGCGGGAATCCGGCGGCATCGACGGCGTCCATGAGCAGCCGGGCTGCCAGCGGAGTCTCGGGGGCGGGCTTGACCACGACCGTGCAACCGGCGATCAGTGCAGGCCCCAGCTTGATGATGATGAGACTCAGCGGATAGTTCCACGGCGTGATGAGTCCGGCGACACCCAACGGCGAACGGGTGACGAGCGACCATCCGGCCGTCATCGGGTTCGCACGCTCGTCATCGGCGAGCACCTGCTCGCCCAGCCCGGCGACCAGCCGCAGATGCGCGGCGGCCTGCACCGAGGCATGGGCCGACTCGGCCACTGGGGTGCCGTTCTCGCTGGTGATGCACGCGGCGAATCGGTCGGCACGCGCCTCGATCTCGGCCGCCAGGCGGAGGATGAGCTGAGCACGATCCGCGACCGGAGCGGATCCCCAGGCGGGGAAGGCTTGAGCCGCGGCGCGCACGGCGGCGTCGACATCTTGGGCATTCCCATCCGGTACCGCCGCGATGACGTGCTCGGTGAAGGGATCGGTGACCTCCAGCCGACCCGAGGCGACGGACTCCCGCCACGCGCCGTCGTAGTAGATCGTGTCGTAGCTGTTCACGTGCGCCGTCTCCCTTGACAAGTCGTGCCTTCACTGCACACTATACATAAACCATAACTTGTTTAGAATGGTACGACCAAAGCCCGATCGGGCGCCCATGCCGAGAGGCTCAAAGGAGAGTCAGATGACCTCAGCCACCGCCGTCGACCTCATGGACCTGGCCCCGTTCATCGCGGGCGAGGAGCACAAGGGCTTCCGCCTGCTCCGTGAGAGCGACCCCCTCCACTGGAACGACGAGCCGAACGGCCCCGGGTTCTGGTCGCTCACGCGCTACGCCGATGTCATCCGCGCCATCGACGACCCGAGCACCTTCATCAATGGCGAGGGGACGCAGATCCTCAGCCGCAAGGTGGAGGGCCACACCCCGACCGTCCACAACACGGACGCACCGCGCCACACGGCGCTGCGCCGCATCGCCACTCCGCACCTGCGCGCGGTGAAGGTGCGGGAGTGGATGGACATCATCGACTCGAACGTCGATGAGATCCTGACCGACATCCAGGACAAGCAGGACGTCGAATTCGTGAAGTCGGCGGCTGCGCTGCTGCCGATCCGCGTGCTCGGCGAAGTGCTCGGCGTCCCCCACGAGGACGGCGGCCTGCTCCTGGACTGGACGAACCGCGTGGTCTCGGATGACCCCGAGTACATGACCGGTCCCGATGAGAAGGAGCGGGCGCGTGAGGAGATGTTCGCCTATTTCAAGGAGCTGACCGAGGATCGCCGAAAGAACCCCCGGAACGACATCGTCTCGATCCTGGTTCAGGCGCGCATCGACGGCGAGCCGCTCTCGTGGGAGGACCTTGCCGCCTATTACTTCGTCCTCGTCGGCGCCGGCAACGAGACGACGCGCAACCTGCTCACCGGGTCCGTGCTGGCGTTCCACGAGTTCCCCGACCAGTGGGACCGGCTTCGCCACGAGCCCGATCTGCTCCGCCCGGCCATCGAAGAGCTCCTGCGTTTCGTGACGCCGATCCGCGCTATGCGGCGGACCGCGACCGAGGACGTCGAGATGCACGGCAAGACGATCCGCAAGGGCGACAAGCTGGTGCTGTGGTTCCAGTCCGCGAACCGCGACCCGGAGGTCTTCGAGAACCCCGACAGTCTGGTCATAGATCGATTCCCAAACGATCACGTCGGGTTCGGCTGGGGCGTGCACGCCTGCATGGGATCTCACCTCGCACGCGCTGAGGCGAACTCGTTCCTCAGCAAGATGCTGGAGCGCGACATGCGCGTCTCGCCGCTCGGACCTCCCGACCGGCTTCACACCAACCAGTTCATGGCCTTCAAGCGGCTCCGCGTGAGTGTGGGCCGGTCATGAGCGATTCGACAACAACACAGAAGGGCAATCGCATGAAGATCGTGGTGGACTGGGACCTGTGTGTCGGCCACGGCCAGTGCGAGTTCGCTGCGCCGGACGTCTTCACTATCAACGACGAAGGAAAGCTCGAGCTCGACGAAACACCGGGTGAGTCGGAGCGCGCGAATGTCGAGCAGGCCATCCGGCGCTGCCCGACCCGCGCACTGTCGCTCTCCAGAGAGGACGCATGAGGATGACAACGGACGTCATCGATCAGTACACGGTTCTGCATTTGCTGAAGGTCAAGGGCTTCGCCTCGGCCGAAAGCGTCGCCGCGAGCCTGGGAACCGATGCGGCGGCGGTCGAGTCGCTGCTGCAGCAGGCGGTCTCCGAGGAGCTCGTCAAGCACCGCGAAGGCCGCCTTTCGGGCTACACGCTTACCCCGACCGGCCGGGCTCGTCACGGTGAGCTGCGCGCCGACGCCCTGAGCGACGACGCCCGTCGGAGCGTGACCGCGGCGTACGAGGCCTTCCTCGCCCCGAACCGGGCATTCAAGGAGCTCACCACGGCCTGGCAGCTGCGCGACGAGACCGCCGACTCAGAGGCCCTCCTCGGTCGGCTCGCCGAACTGGACGACGAGGTGGGCGCGGTGATCAGCACCGCCGCCGAGGGACAGCAGCGATTCACTCACTACCGCACGCGCTTCACCGCGGCGCTCGAGCGACTCCGCGGCGGCGACGACTCGGCGTTCGCCCGTCCGATGTCGGACTCGTATCACGACGTCTGGATGGAGCTCCACGAGGACCTCATCTCCACGCTCGGCCACGAGCGCACCGAGGCCGACGAGTGACCTCGCCCACCGCCTGAGCCCCCCGGGCGCAGAGTGCCCGATCGGAACCTTCCGATCGGGCACTCTGGCGTGCGTGGCGGGCTGTCGCCGGCACGACAACGGGTCGCGAAGGCGTGGGAACGACAACGGCCGCGTCCTGGTCAGCGAGCAGGACGCGGCCTTGTGCCGCGGTAAGATCCGCGCTACATCAGGGCGCGCCGGCCGAACCCGTGGCCCATGCCTCGATGATGGCGAGCTCGGGAAGCCGCTCGCTCAGATAGTCGTCGGCGTCGTGGTCGACGTCGAGCTGCGCGAGCTCACCGGCCCAGACCTCTCCGGTGCGCCCGTCGATGGTGATCGTGTCGCCGGCTCGCAGGATGTGGTCGCCGACACTCACCGTGTCACCGGCGATCTTGACGTCGCGAGCGCCCACGACGGCCGGCAGGTGCCATCCGCGGGCCACGACGGCCGCGTGACTGACGAGGCCACCCGTCGTCGTGAGGATGCCCACCGAGCTCGCCATGCCCGCCACGTCCTCGGGGCTCGTCTGCGGCCGCACCAGGATGACGTCGCAGTCCGCGTCGGCCGCCGCCTCGCTGTCGAGCACGATCTTTCCGCTGACCCGTCCAGGAGACGCGCCGAGGCCGACCGTCAAGGGGCCCTCGCCGTCGTGGTGGTGACTGGCCTGCGCCAGCACCTCCTGTCGCGCGCGGGCACGCAGCTCCTCGGAGACGCTCGCTGCCGCCTCCTGCGGCGACAGCCGCACATCCTCGTCCGCGACCAGATCCACGGCGATCTTGACCGCGGCCGTCGCGGTCCGCTTGCCGGCGCGCGTCTGCAGGAGCCAGAGCCGACCCGCCTCGATCGTGAACTCGACGTCGCACATGTCGCGATAGTGGATCTCGAGCCGCCGGAGCGCCGCGGAGAGCTGCGCATAGGCCTCAGGCGCCACGGTGTTCAGCTCGTCGATGTGGAGGGTGTGGGCCGTGCCCGCCACCACGTCCTCACCCTGCGCCTTGGGCAGGTAGTCGCCATATGGCTGGTTCTCACCCGTGGACGGATTGCGCGTGAACACGACGCCGGTGCCGGAGTTGTCGCCGCGGTTGCCGAACACCATCGCCTGCACGTTGACGGCGGTTCCCATGTTCTCGTCGATGCCCTCCTTGGCCCGGTAGGCCTTGGCGCGCGGACTCTCCCAGGACTCGAACACCGCGACGACAGCTCGCCGGAGCTGCTCGTGCGGGTCGGACGGGATCGTCTCGCCGGCAGCGCGGCGCACCGCCGCCTTGGCGAGCGCGACGTGGTGCTGCAGCGCATCCACCGATTCGACGTCGTCGCACGCGGGCAGCTCGTCGGCCGCGACACCCAGGACCGTCACTGCGAACATATGGATGAAGCGCCGGTAGCTGTCCCACGCGAAGACGGCGTCGCCTGAGACGGCCGCCAGTCCGAGCACGGTGTCATCGTTGAGGCCAAGGTTGAGAACGGTGTCGAGCATCCCGGGCATGGATATGGGCGCGCCACTGCGGACCGCGACGAGCAGGGGATCGTCGGCGTCGCCGAATCGGCGGCCCATACGGTCGCCGAGATCGGCCATGTGCGTTTCGAGCATCGACTCGAGACCTTCGGGCCAGCCGCTCTCGCGGTAAGCCCGACACACCGTCAGGGGGATCGTGAACCCGGGCGGGACCGACATGCCGAGAGCGCTCGTCATCTCGGCGAGGCCCGCACCCTTGCCGCCCAGGAGCCCCTGCAACTCGCGCGCGGGAACACCATGATCGTGGTCGAACGTGAAGATGGCCAGGTCGACCTGGTTGACGGGCGGCGCAGCGGTCTTCTCAATCATCGGTACCTCGTTGTACGTTTGGTCTGATTTTTACAATCGGGATAATGGATGGACCATTACCATAGCACTGGAGCATCACATATGGACACCCCATCCCCCCCGACGATCGACGCTGATCTGCGCCGCCTCCTGCTGCAAAGCCGCGTGGACCTGCCCGGCACCACCAATCTGCGGGACCTGGGGGGGTATCCGACGCGGAACGGCCGCGTGGTGCGGCCGGGGGCGCTCTATCGGGCTGAAGCGCTGGCCGTCCCAGGGCCAGGCGTCGCGCGGGTGGCCCTCTGGCGGGACGAACTCCTTAAGGAGTACCGCCGCCTGGGACTCGCGCTCGTGATCGACCTCAGGGCCGAGCAGGAGTCCGCGCTCGCACCCTCTGCGTGGGCGTCGGCGACGGATGCCGTGCTGCTCGCCATTCCGATCAACGAGGGCGGCGAAGGCGACGCAACGGACTATGTGCGTCGCCTTCGAGAAGGCACACTGCGCTCCTTCAGCGCGGAGGACCTCGCCGAGTACTATCGGACCACGCTTCGCCGGCGAGCGCGCCAGTTCGGCCTGGCCATCGAGGCCCTTGCCGGAGCGGGCGCAACGCCCGCGCTCGTCCACTGCGCCGCCGGAAAGGATCGCACGGGCCTGCTCATCGCCCTCGTCCTGGAGGCCCTGGGGGTCAGCCGCGAGATCGTGGTCGCAGACTACGCGCTCACCGGAGCGTTCCGCCCCAATCGCGTCGCGGCGTATGCCGACGTCCTCGCAGCCGGCGGGATCGCGCCGGAAGACGTCAGCGCACTCTTCGAGACGCCCGCCGACGCGATGCAGCTCGTTCTGGATGGGCTGGACCGGGATCACGGTTCCGTTCAGGCCTTCCTCCTCGGGCCAGCTGGGCTCGACGAGCACGCGCTCAGACGGCTCGCCGGAGCCCTGCTGACGGATCCGCCGTCAGGACCGGTCGCCGTCGCGTAGTCGGCGAAGGGCGTCCGCACGCGTAGACACGTGCCGGTGCATCTCCCGGCGCGCGCGCGGGGCATCCTCATCGCGCACCGCTGCGGTGATCGCCTCGTAGCTCGCGCTGCCGATTCGGCCGGCTTCAAGATTGACGTCCTGCGTGGCCAGATGGATCCAGCTGACCAGGGCGATCATCAGGCCGGAGAGGAGCTCGTTGTGGCTGGCACGCGCCATGACGATGTGCCAGTGACTGTGGGCATCCAGGAGCGACGTGACGTCCCCCTCATGTCCGGTGATGTCGGCGAGCGCATCATCGATGTCGGCCAGATCCGCTTCATTCCGGTGCTGCGCCGCCAGCTCGGCGCAGAAAGGCTCGAGTGCCTCCTGCATGTCCAGCAGGTCTCCGAGCCCGAGTGCCTGGCCGCGGATCAGCTGATTCACGGTCGTCATCAACTCCGCCTCGCCAGGCAGCTGCACCACCGCACCGCCGGAGCGGCCCGGCTTCATCTGAATGAGCCCCTGGGCCTCAAGGGCGCGGAGAGCACCGCGCACGGACGCGCTGCTCGACGCCGTCTGACGGACCAGCTCGGCCTCGGACGGCAGCATCTGACCGGGGACGAACTCGTGGGAGAAGATGCGCTGACGGATCTGGTCTGCGATCAGATCCGTCGCCTTCTGCGGCACGACGGGACGAAATGTGGCGGCAGACCGACCGCCGGGGCGCGCCTCGGTCACGGATCCTTCCTTCATTTCATACCCTCGTAGTTCTCGTAGGCGCCATGCCCGAGCCAGCTCTCGTGGAGCAGCTCGAGATACTCGCGCACGAGCTGGGCGGCCCGCTCGCCGTCGCGATCGGCAAGAGCGGAGAGCAGCCCCTCGCGCTCCTGCCAGATCTCGTCGCGGATGGACGGGCCGATCCGCAGCGAGACGTTGGAGGTGAGGTCGAGGAGCGGTCTCTGCAGCAGGAGGAGTATCGGATTCCCTGCGATCTCAGCCAGCCGCGTCTCGAAGGCGACGTGCGCGTCGAGGCGCTGCGGCCACTCGGCGGGGTCGTCGAGCTCCCGTGCGTGCTCCACGAGTGCGCCGAGCTCCGCGAGCTGCGCCTCGGTGACCTCGGCGGCAGCGTGACGGGCGATCGCCGTGTCGAGCGCAATGCGCGCCTCCATCAGATCGGCGATCGAGAAGTTGGCGAGGGTGAGGCCGTCGACCAGACCCTGCGCCAGCGCATCGCTGTTATCCGACGTGATGTAGGCTCCGCCGGAGGCGCCCTTTCGCAGTGACACCAGCCCGGCGATCTCGAGCATCCGCACAGCCTCTCGCACCGTGTTGCGGCTCACGCCGAGCTGCACAGCGAAGTCGCGCTCGCTGGGGAGCTTCTCTCCGGGGCGCAGTGAGCCCGATCGCAGCTGCTCACGAACCTGGTCGATGATGCTGTCGAAGGCCCGCTTGGTCAGAGCGGGCTCGAAGAGCGCTCGGCCGTCCGACATCGATGTCTCCTATCCGTTCCGCACACCCTAGTCTCGCGACGCCCGCGAGGGCGGTCGACTCACGCGACCGCCGCGAGGAACAGGGTCCGCTCGTCTATTTTGCACCCACCTGACATACTTTGAATGGATGGACCATTAGATTTCCGGCCAATCGAGCGAACGGACGAGTCGATGACGACCAAGAACCGAGCATCTTCCCCCCAGCCTCCCACCCAGGACGTCACCTGCGATGTGCTCGTTGTGGGATCCGGCGCGGCCGGGATGGCGGCGGCGCTGAAGGCCGCGGATCAGGGTCTGCGGGTGATCGTAGCCGAGAAGGAGCCCCACCTCGGCGGCACCACGGCGATCTCGGCAGGGTGGGCCTGGCTGCCGGGCAACAAGGACGGGATCGCGCACGGCGACACGCGCGAGGCCGTGGTCGAGTACCTCCGGAATCTCACTCCCGACACTTTCAACGAGCAAGGCGTCTCGCACTTCCTCGACAGCGTCCAGGAGGCGATCGAGTTCTTCGAGACGCGCACCGCGGTCTCGTTCAGCTACCCCGAGAAGTCACCCGACTACCAGATGGATCTACCGGGCGCCCGCCTCGGGCACCGCGCCATCCTGCCGAAGGACACCGACGCCCGCGTCCTCGGCAAGGATCGCCTGCGCATGCAGCCGTACCTCTCGAGCTACACGGTGTTCGGCTACATGCCGCAGGTCGGCGCGGACCTCAACGAGTTCTTCCACGTCAATCAGTCCGTCCGCTCTTTCATCTATGTCGCGCGCAAGCTGCTGCGGACGTGGTGGGATGCGCTGCGGTATCGCCGTCCCGTGCTCCGCTCCAACGGCAACGCGCTCATGACGCTGATGGTGCGCTCCGCGCTCGACGCCGGCGTCACCGTGTGGGACACAGCGCCGGTCGAGCATTTGATCACCGACGCCGACGGCAGGGTGAC
>DATEOM010000565.1:0-2307 GCA_035274105.1 Microbacterium sp. | reverse complement strand
CATAGTGCTCGACGAGCTCGACGAACAGGCCGAAGGGGGCGACGCCGGTGACGAACCCCTCGTACTCGTCGCCCACCTTGTCGGACATGAACCGCACTTTCTTCCACTGCAGCAGCTCGCGCTCGGCCTCGTCGGCTCGACGTTCCATCTCCGAGGACTGCCGCGCCGTCTCGGGGAGCTCTTCGGCCAGCTGCTCGAGGCGCGCCTCGCCGGGCGGGGCGATCGTCGAGCGGTCGGACAGAAAGACGCCGCGGCGCGACTGGCGCAGCATCCGATGCACCACGAGATCGGGATAGCGCCGGATCGGCGAGGTGAAGTGGGTGTAGTGCTCGGCCGCCAGGCCGAAATGCCCGAGGCTGACCGCGTCGTAGCGCGCCTTCTGCATCGTGCGCAGCATCAGCGCGGCGATCGGCCGTTCCTCGGGAGTTCCTTTCATCCGGCCGATGAGCCGCTGGAAGTGGAGCGGCTTCAGCGCCCGCCCGGTCGCCGCGAGGCTGTAGCCGAGGGTTGAAATGAAGGCCTCGAAGTCGGCCACCTTCTGGCTGTCGGGCGCCTCGTGCACCCGGTGTAGCGACGGCACGCCGTGTGTCACCAGGTGCGCGGCCACCGTCTCGTTGGCCAGCAGCATGAACTCCTCGATGAGGCGGTGCGCGACGTTGCGTTCGCTGGCGACGATGGCGTCGATCAATCCGTCCTCGCCGAGCACGACCTCCGCTTCCGGCAGATCGAAATCGATGGCGCCGCGCCGCCGCCGGCGGGTGTTGAGGACCCCGAAGAGCTCCTCCATCAGCGCGAAGAACGGAATCAGGCGCCCGTAGCGGGCCCGCGCCGCGCCCGCCTCGCCCTCGCCGGTGAGGATGGCGTTGACGTCGGTGTAGGTCATCCGCTCGTCGCTGTTGATGACGCCGTCGTGCATCTCGTAGCGCACGACCTGACCGCGGCGGTCCACTTCCATCAGGCACGACTGCACCAGCCGGTCCACATGCGGGTTGAGGCTGCAGAGCCCGGTGGCGAGCTCGTGCGGAAACATGTGCACGGCGCGCTCGGTGAAATAGACCGACGTGCCGCGCGTATACGCTTCCTCGTCGAGCGCGCTCCCCTCCTGCACGTAGTGCGACACGTCGGCGATGTGCACGCCGAGCCAGTAGTGGCCGTTGGGCAGGCGCTCGAGCGTGATGGCGTCGTCGAAGTCGCGCGCATGTTCGCCGTCGATGGTCACCGTCGTGACGCGCCGGAAGTCGGTGCGGCCCTCGAGATCCTCCTCGCGCACCGCGGCGCCGATGGCGCGGGCCTCGGCGACGACCTCCGGCGGATGCGCATCGGGGATGCCGTACTTCCGGATGATGATCTGGGTGTCGACCCCGGGCTCGTCGATGCGCCCGAGCACCTCGCTGACCGTGCCGGCGGGCCCGCGCGTCGCGCTCGGCCACCGGGTCATCGACACCACCACCATGTCGCCCGGCTCGGCGGACGAGGCCTGGCCGCTCGGAATCTGGATGTCGGTCACCAAGCGGCGATCGAACGGCACCACGTAGCCGAGGCCCGAGGCATCCGCCTCGAACCGCCCGACCACGCGCTCGTGCGCACGCTCCAGGATCTTGACGAGCCGCCCTTCGAGCCCCTTCTCGGTGTGCTTCTCGACGCGGGCCACGACCGTGTCGCCGTGCATCGCCTCGGCGAGGGCGAAGGCCGGAATGTAGATGTCGGGCTGCGCGTCGCCGGCGCTCCGGCGCTCGGCCGTGACGAAGCCGAAGCCGGCGGGGTTGACGTGCAGGCGGCCGACGACGAGATCCATCTTGTCGGGCAGGCCGAGCCGGTTGCCTCGCACCTGGACGAGATCGCCGCTCTCGATCAGGGCCTTGAGATGTCGGGTGAACGTCGCGCGCTGCTCGCGCGGGACCTTGAGGATGCGCGCGAGGTCGCGCGCCGTCGCGGGATAGTGCGCCCGCTCGCGCATCTGCGTCAGGATCTCGTCGCGAGTCATAGAGCGCTTCGCGACGAGGGCGCCGCGTACCGGACAGGAGGGACGGGTAGAACGGGTGGGACTGGTGGGCCGGAATGGCTTCCGGGCTCAGCCCACGAGAACGATCTGGATATCTCCCACGTTGGTCCGGGTGGGGCCGGTCTTGATGAGATCGCCGAGGCGATCGAAAAAGGCATACGTATTGTTGTCTCGTAAATAGATATCGGGATCCTCGATCCCGGCTGAACGGGCGCGCGCGAACGTAGTCGAGTCGCCGATCGCCCCGGCCGCGTCGGTCGGGCCGTCGATGCCGTCGGTGCCGACGCTGGTCACCACGGCCGCGT
>DATEOM010000564.1:0-7347 GCA_035274105.1 Microbacterium sp. | reverse complement strand
GTCGATCGTCGCTCGTCCGAGCTGGCCGCCGCGCTCGAGCGTCACGGCGCGCAGGTGCGCCACGCGCCGGCGCTGACGATCGTGCCCCACATCGACGACGACGCCCTCATCGCGGCGACCCGCGAGCTGATCGCGCGGCAGCCCGACGTGGTGGTTGCCACCACCGGCGTGGGCTTCCGCGGCTGGATGGAGGCCGCCGACGAAGCCGGGCTCCTCGACGACCTCCATCTCGCCCTGTCGCGCGCCCAGATCGTCGCGCGCGGGCCGAAGGCGCGCGGCGCGATCCAGCAGGCGGGCCTCACCGCCGACTGGGTGGCGGAGTCCGAGACCTCGGCCGAGCTCGGCGAGTTCCTCCTGGCCGAGGGCGTCGCGGGCAAGCGCGTCGCCGTGCAGCACCACGGATCGGGTGCCGACGGCCTCGACGATCTGTTCGAGGGCGCGGGCGCGGACGTGGTGAGCCTCACCGTGTACCGCTGGGGTCCTCCCCCGGACGCCGCCGCCGTCTCGCGCTCCGTCGTCGCCGCCGCGCAGGGCGAGGTCGACGCGGTGCTGTTCACCTCCGCCCCGGGCGCCGCCGAGTGGATCGCCGCGGCCCGGAACGAGGGCGTGCTCGACGAGATCGTCGACCGCGGGACCGAGGGACGCCTGCTGACGGCGGCCGTCGGACCGATCACCGCAGGCCCCCTGCTGGACGCGGGCCTTCAGCCGCTCATCGCCGAGCGCGGTCGCCTCGGGTCGCTCGTGCGAGCCGTCGTCACCCACTTCGGCGGCGGCGGCGCGGCATCCCTGCCGACCTCGGCGGGGCGCCTCGAACTGCGCAGCACCGGCATCGTGCTCGAAGGCCGCCACATCCCGCTGTCGCGCAGCGCCACCGACATCGTCGCCGCACTGTTCGACGCTCGAGGTGGCGTCGTGTCGCGGCCTCGCCTGCAGGCGGCGCTTCCGCGATCGGGCGAGAACACGCACGCCGTCGAGATGGCCGTTGCACGGCTGCGCGAGTCTCTGGGCGTTCCCGACCTCGTCAAGACCGTCGTGAAGCGCGGCTACCGCCTCAACGTCATCGAGCCCGCTTGACGCGACAATGCATCAGCCCGTCAGGCTGCGGGGTCCGGCTCCTGCAGCAGGTCGGGACGGTGCGCCCGCGTGCGCTCGAGGCTCTGGTCATGCCGCCACGCGGCGATCGCGCCGTGGTTGCCGCTGAGCAGCACGGGCGGCACCTCGAGCCCTCGCCACTCGGCGGGCTTCGTGTAGCTCGGGTACTCGAGCAGGCCGAGCTCGTGCGACTCCTCGACGAGACTCTCGGGGTTGCCGACGACGCCGGGGATGAGCCGCGACACAGCCTCGATCACCGCCATCGCCGCAACCTCGCCGCCATTGAGCACGTAGTCGCCGAGGCTCACGAGCCGCACACGCCCGCGCGCCGCGTAGTGATCGACGACGCGCTGGTCGATGCCCTCGTAGCGCCCGCAGGCGAAAACGAGGTGCTTCTCGCCGGCGAGGTCGCGGGCCATCGGCTGCGAGAACAGCTCGCCCGCGGGCGACGGGACGAGGAGCACCGCGTCGTCGCTCAGCACCTCGTCGAGCGCCTCGCCCCAGGGCTCCGGCTTCATCACCATGCCGGCACCGCCTCCGTAGGGCGTGTCGTCGACGGTGCGGTGGCGGTCGTGCGTCCAGTCCCGCAGATCGTGGACGTGCATGTCCAGGATGCCGCGGTCCCGCGCCTTCCCGATCAGCGAGACGCCGAGCACGTCGAAGAACGTCGGGAAGATCGTGACGATGTCGACGCGCATGCCTTCGAGTCTAGGAGGCCCGCGTGTTTCCGACGTGTGACGGGGCGTCCACCTCGGCGCGCAGCATCCGTGATCGAGAAGTGACGGACAGGTAACCGCGGGAGGAGGCGGGCCGAAACACCGGGTTCCTAGCGTGGAGACACACTCACCCCCAGTGTCTGCTCAATCAGGGAGGCGCCATGACCACGACCGACACCCCGTCGATGACGGATACCGCTGCTCCATCCCGCACCATTGCACCGGCCGACGTGCCGGTCACCCTCACCCATCGTCCCGGCCGCTGGATCGACGGCTGGAACGCCGAGAACCCGACGTTCTGGGCGGCCTCGGGCCGCGCGATCGCGCGACGCAACCTCGGCTGGTCGATCTTCGCCGAGTTCCTCGGGTTCATCATCTGGCAGCTGTGGAGCATCGTCGTCGTGATGCTGCCGGCCGCCGGCTTCCAGCTCACCAGCTCCGAGTCGTTCTGGCTCATTTCGCTGCCGAGCCTGGTCGGCGCGACCCTGCGCTTCCCCTACACGTTCATGGTCGCGATCTTCGGCGGCCGCAACTGGACGATCGTGTCGGCGGGACTCCTCCTCATCCCCGCCGTGCTCCTCGGCTTCGTCGTCGCGAACCCCGAGACCCCGTTCGGCGTGCTGCTGCTGGTCGCGGCCCTCGGCGGTGTCGGCGGCGGCAACTTCGCGAGCTCGATGGCCAACATCACCTACTTCTTCCCGCAGAAGGAGAAGGGCTGGGCGCTCGGCCTCAACGCCGCCGGCGGAAACCTCGGCACCTCGGTCGCCCAGTTCGCCGTGCCGATCGCCGTCACGATCGGCGCCGGCGCGACGCTCAACATCTCGCTCGCGGGCTGGATGTGGATCCCGCTGATCCTCGTCGCGATGTGGGGCGCCTGGCGCTACATGGACAACCTCTCCTCCGCCAAGGCCGACTTCGGCAGCTCGGCCGCGGCCCTGCGCGAGCCGCACCTGTGGCTCATGGCGGTGCTCTACATCGGCACCTTCGGCTCGTTCATCGGGTTCGCGAGCGTCTTCCCGAAGCTCATCGCCGACCAGTTCCCCGAGTTCTCGACGTTCCAGGTCGGGCAGGCGGCGATTTCGCTGGCGTTCCTCGGCGCGCTCGTGGGCTCCCTCGCCCGCCCCTACGGCGGCCGCCTCGCCGACCGCTTCGGCGGCGCGCGCGTCACCGTCGGCGCATTCTCGGTCATGGCGCTCGGCGCCCTGGCGCTCGTCTGGACGCTGCCGATGCACAACTTCGTCGTGTTCCTCGCGTGCTTCCTCGTGCTGTTCGCGGCGACGGGCATGGGCAACGGGTCGACGTACCGCATGATCCCCAGCATCTTCGCCGCGCGCTCGCAGGCGAAGGGCTACGTGGCCGGCACCCCCGAGGCCACGAAGATGATCCGAAAGGCCGCCGCCGCTCTCGGCCTCATCTCCGCGATCGGCGCATACGGCGGCTTCCTCGTGCCGCAGGTGCTCAACGCGTCGCAGCTCGCCACGGGCGGCTATCAGGCCGCGTTCTACGGCTTCGTCGCCGCGTACGTGGGGCTGCTGCTCCTCACGGTGTTCGTGTACGTGATCCCGCGGAAGTCGCTGGCGAAGCAGCGCATCTGACCGCACGCGCTCAGCAGCAGAGCGGATGCCTCGACCCCGAGGCATCCGCTCTTCTGCGTGTCCGGCACTTCCTGGCGAACCGAGCTCGTTCGTCACACATGTACGCGCGTGCCGTCGGACCGCGCCGCGGACATCTGTGCTGAACGAACCGGGGGGACGGGTCCGCGGCGCGACGTCAGTAGACGTCGCGGACGTAGCGGTCGTCGGCGGCGAGGCCCCGCACGTATTCGGCGGCGGCCTCTTCGGAGAGCTTGCCGTGCTGCTGGGCGATCGCGACGAGGGTCGCGTCGACATCCTTGGCCATGCGCATCGCGTCGCCGCACACGTAGACGTGGGCGCCGTCATCCTGGAGCCAGCGCCAGAGGTGCGCGCCGTGCTCGATCATGCGGTCCTGCACGTAGATCTTCTGCCGCTGGTCGCGGGAGAATGCGACGTCGAGGCGCGTGAGGAAGCCGTCCTCGCGCATCTGGTCGAGTTCGTCGCGATAGTAGAAGTCGCTCGCAGCGTGCTGTTCGCCGAAGAACAGCCAGTTGCGTCCGGTGTGGCCGTCGGCGCGGCGATCGTGAAGGAAGGCCCGGAACGGCGCGATGCCCGTGCCGGGTCCGATCATGATCATCGGGGTGTCGCCTGTCGCCGGCGGACGGAATGCGGGCGAACGCTGCAGGTACACCGGCGCCGCGAGGGCGTCACCGTCCGCCAGGAACGTCGAGCACACGCCGCCGCGCGCACGTCCGGAGTCGGTCTCGAAGCGCACCACCGAGACGGTGAGCTCGACGATGTCGGCGTCGGTCTTGGGGCTGGACGAGATCGAGTACTGCCGCGGCTGCAGGCGCTTGAGCACCCCCGCCCAGTCCGACGCAGTCGCCTGCACAGGGAAATCGCGCACGAGGTCGACCGCCTGTTGGCTCCACAGGAACTGCTCGAGGCGCCCCTTGTTCTCACGGCGCAGGAGCCCCGCGAGCATGCTGTCGCCATTGCGCTCGGCGATGAAGCGCACCAGATCGACGGGGGTCTTCGTGATGTCGAGCCGCGTCCGGAGCGCGTCGGCGAAGGTGCGCTCCTCGCCGTCGATCTCCACGATCTCGAGCGGGGCGATGCCGGTCGCGTCGAGCCACTCCGCGACGACCGCCGGCGCGTTGGCGCACACGACGCCGAGCGAGTCGCCGGCCTCGTAGGACGCGCCCGAGTCCGAGAGATCGAACGCAAAGCGCCGCACCTCCTTCTGCGACCCCGGGCCGCTGAGCAGGTCGTTGCGCACGAGGGGCGCCTGCACGGGGTTCGCCCGGCTGAACAGCCGCTTCGCCGGCGGCGCCTGAAGGGAGACGGATGCTGCGGCCGTCGTCCCCTCGGCCGCCAGGGTGTCGAGGATCTGAGCGAGCCACGCCTCGCGCGGCTCGTCGGCGTCGGGCTCGAGATCGACACGGTCGAGGAGCGCCGTCGCACCGAGCTCACCGAGGCGCGTGTCGAGGCGGCGGCCGTGGCCGCAGAAGTCGTCGTAGTTCGAGTCGCCGAGCGCGAGGACGGCGTAGCGGAGCCCCGACAGTTCGGGTGCGCCGTCGGCGTTGAGCTCGTGCCAGAGCGCGGCCGCGTTGTCGGGCGGTCCACCGTCGCCGAACGTGGAGGTCACCACGAGCAGCCGCTTCACCGCCGTCAGGTCCGTCGCGCGCAGCTCGGCCATGCTCCGGGCCCGAGCGGGGATGCCGCGGGCGCCGAGCGCGGCGGTGGCCGCGGTGGCGAACTCCTCGGCGTTGCCCGTCTGCGACCCCCACAGCACCACGACCTCGTCGAGAGCCTCGGCCGTGGCCCCGACGGACGTCCGCGAGAACGCCCCCGCAAGGACGCCGTCGAACCACGCCCGCGCGACCGCGCCGAGCGGAGCGTCAGCGGGCAGCACCGGCACCTCACCGGGCGCGAGGACCACCGACCGCACGGTCGAGAGGAAGCCGGCGAGGTACGCGCCCTCGAGGTCGTTCAGCTGAGGAGGCGCGAGGGCCACGCCCGCACTCGCGAGCGCCTCATCGGCGGATGCGGTCGAGGATCCCGCGCCGCCGACGGCCGGGCCGACCCGGCGCAGAGTGACCGCGGCGAACTTGAACTCGGGCTGCGATGACAGCGGGTCGACCGCGTCGCTGGTCACGGCGTTGACGGTGACGTATTCGCCGTGCTCGTCGTTCCAGTGGAAGGGTGCGAACAGTCCGCCGGGCTGCACGCGGTCGGTGAGCACCGCGGGCACCACGAAGCGGCCGCGCCGGGAGGCGACCTCGACCTGGTCGCCCTCGGCGATCCCGAGCTTCTCCGCATCGCCCGGGTGCACCTCGACGAACGGGCCGCGGTGCAGTTTGTCGAGTTTGGCGACGCGGCCCGTCTTGGTGAGGGTGTGCCAGTGGTGCGGCAGGCGCCCGGTGTTGAGCACCCACGGGTAGTCGTCGTCGGGCAGCTCGGCCGGCGCGAGGTGCGGTCGCGCGAGGAACTGGGCGCGCCGCGAGGGCGTCGCGAAGGCGAGGCGCGGCACGGTGCCGTCTTCCTCGACGTGCAGCGACTGACTCACCCCGTCGTTCAGGTACCGGATCGGATGCCGCGTCTGGGCGTCGTCCGGAGGCGCGGGCCACTGCACCGGCGTCTCACGGAGGCGCTCGTAGGTCACCCCGCGCAGGTCCCAGCCGGTCTGCGGGTTCCAGAAGCGGCGGATCTCGTCGAACACCTCGGCGCTCGAAGCGAAATCGAACCCGCCGAAGCCCATGGCCTGGGCGATCTGGCAGATCGTCAGCCAGTCCGGCTGCGCTTCGCCAGGAGCGGGGACGACGTCGCGCACGAGCGTCAGGGTGCGGTCGCTGTTGACCGTGACGCCGTCGGCCTCCACCCAGAGCGTGGCCGGCAGCAGGATGTCGGCATACGCGGTCGTGGCGGTCTCGGTGTAGACGTCCTGCGCGATGACGAGCTCGGCGGTCTCGAGCGCCTCGATCACCGTCTTGCGGTTCGCGACCGAGGCGACGGGGTTGCTGCAGATGATCCAGACGGCCTTGATCTCGCCATCCGCCGCGCGGCGGAACATGTCGATCGTGCCCGAGCCCGATTCCGCGCGGATCGCGCCGGGTTCGAGGTCCCAGATCTCCTCCACGAACGCGCGGTCCGGTGCACTGAACACGGCCCGCTGGCCGGGAAGCCCTGGGCCCATGTACCCCATCTCGCGCCCGCCCATCGCGTTCGGCTGGCCGGTCAGAGAGAACGGGCCACTGCCCGGGCGGCAGATCGCGCCGGTCGCGAGGTGGAGGTTGCAGATGGCGTTCGTGGACCACGTGCCGTGCGTCGACTGGTTGAGGCCCATCGTCCACAGCGTCATCCACTCGCCGGCCTCGCCGATCCAGCGGGCTGCGGTGCGGATGTCGTCCTCGGCGAGTCCGGTGAGCTCTGCGACACGCGCCGGCGGGTACTCGGCGAGGAGCTCGGCCATGTGCTCCCAGCCCTCGGTGTGAGCGGCGATGAACTCCTCGTCGATGTCACCGGCCTCGACCAGCAGATGCAGCAGCCCGTTCAGCAGGGCGAGGTCGGTGCCCGGCGCGATCTGGAGGAAGAGGTCCGCGCGGTCGGCGGTCGTCGTGCGTCGCGGGTCGACGACGATGAGCTTCGCGCCCTGCTTCAGCCGGTCGGCCATCCGCAGGAACAGGATCGGGTGGCAGTCCGCCGTGTTCGAGCCGATCACGAAGAACAGGTCGGCGCGGTCGAAGTCCTCGTACGATCCGGGCGGGCCGTCGGCTCCGAGCGACTGCTTGTAGCCGGTTCCCGCCGACGCCATGCACAGCCGTGAGTTCGACTCGATGTGGATGCCGCGCAGGTACCCCTTGACCAGCTTGTTCGAGAGGTACTGCGCCTCCATGCTCATCTGCCCCGAGACGTACAGGGCGATCGCATCGGGGCCGTGCTCGTCGAGGATCGCGCGGAGGCGG
>DATEOM010000563.1:0-5234 GCA_035274105.1 Microbacterium sp. | reverse complement strand
AGACCCAGATGCCCGCGAGAGGGCGGTCGGCCTTCGCGAGGGCGTCGCGGAAGGTCGGGCTCAGACGAAGCGGCATTCGATCACTCCCATGGGTCCGTAGTCGCACCTGACGCTATCGCCCCGCGAGACCCACATGGGGCGGGTGAACGACCCGGCGAGGATGATCTCGCCCGCCTCGAGCCGCGCGCCGTGCTGGTGGAACTTGTTCGCCAGCCACGCGACACCGGTCGCGGGGTGGCCGAGCACGCCGGCGGCGACCCCGGTCTCCTCGATCTCGCCGTTGCGGGCGAGGACTCCGGGCACCCAGCGCAGGTCGATCTCGTCGGGGCGCTTGTGCACGTCGCCGAGCACCATCGCCCCGTAGGCGGCGTTGTCGCTGATGGTGTCGACGATGGTGCGGCCCTCGAGCTCGATGTGCGAGTTCAGCACCTCGAGCGCCGGCACCGCGTAGTCGATCGCCGCGAGCGCGTCGTCGAGGGTGCAGTCGGGGCCCTCGAGCGGCGTCTTCAGCACGAACGCGAGTTCGACCTCGATGCGCACGTTCGAGAACTTCTCGACCGGGATCTCGGCGCCGGAGCGGTACACGGTGTCGTCGAACATCACGCCGTAGTCCGGCTCGGTGATGCCGGTGGCCTGCTGCATGGCCTTCGACGTGAGACCGATCTTGCGGCCCACCAGCTTCCGCCCCGCGGCGATGTTCTGGTCGCGCCACACGCCTTGGATCGCGTACGAGTCCTCGACTGTCGCGTCGGGGTAGCGCGCCGTGATGCGCGGGATCACGCCGTGCGTGCGGTCGGCCTCGGCCAGTTCGGCCGCGATCGCGGCGATGTCGTCGGGGTGCAGCATCCGTGTCTCCTCTGAAGTCGAGGTCTTTCCGCTCACCTGTCGCAAGGTGTCGCCCTGGGCGGCACTTCGTGACAGCCGAGCAGCGGGGGTGGTGGGTGGGCTGAGGCGTGAGTTCTCCTGCTCACCTGCCACAAGGTGTCGCTCGGGCCGGCACTTCGTGACAGGTGAGCAGGAAGACGGATGCCTCGGCTCGGCGCCTACAGCTGGTGGCCGAGCTTGTACTCGCCCTGCTTGTACTCGGGCATGGCCTCGGTGTCGTCGGGGCGGGTGTACGAGAAGCCGTCGGCGCCGATCGTGACGGCCATCTCGGACGAGTCGCTGCGAGCGACCACCGGCTGCGGGTTGCCGTCGAGGTCGAGCACGAGCGAGGCGTCGGTGTACCAGGACGGCACCACGGGGTTGCCCCACCAGTCGCGCCGCTGGTTGTCGTGGACGTCCCAGGTGATGACGGGGTTGTCGGGGTCGCCGGTGTAGTAGTCCTGGGTGTAGACCTCGACGCGGTGCCCGTCGGGGTCGCGCAGGTACAGGTAGAACGCGTTCGACACGCCGTGGCGGCCGGGGCCGCGCTCGATCGCGTCGGAGCGGCGGAGTGCCCCGAGCTTGTCGCAGATCGCCAGGATGTTGTGCTTCTCGTGCGTGGCGAAGCAGACGTGGTGCATGCGGGGGCCGTCGCCGCCCGTCATCGCGGTGTCGTGCACGGTGGGCTTGCGGCGCATCCACGCGGCGTAGACCGTGCCTTCTTCGTCCTGGATGTCCTCGGTGACGCGGAAGCCGAGGGACTGCATGAAGTTCACCGCGCGCGGCACGTCGGGGGTCACCTGGTTGAAGTGGTCCAGTCGCACCAGCTCACCGGGCGTGTGCAGGTCGTACCGCCACGACAGGCGCTCGACGTGCTCGGTGGCGTAGAAGAACTCGTACGGGAAGCCGAGCGGGTCGGTGACGCGCACCGAGTCGCCGATGCCCTTGACGAACCCGTCGGCGCGCCGCTCGACACGGCAGCCGAGCTCCTCGTAGAAGGCGACGGCCTTGTCGAGGTCCTCCGGCGTGCGCACGCGGTACGAGAACGCGGCGACGGCGGCGATCGGGCCCTGGCGGAGCACCAGGTTGTGGTGGATGAACTCCTCCGTCGAGCGGAGGTAGATCGCCTGGTCGTCCTCCTCGGTGACGTACAGCCCGAGCACGTCGACGTAGAACTCGCGGGACGCGAGCAGGTCGGTGACGACGAGCTCCATGTACGCGCAGCGCAGCACGTCGGGCGCGGGCGCGCTCGGGGTGGGGATCGGGTTGTCGGAATGGATCGGCGCCTCCTGCGAGACGTAGAAACCGGAGGAGGTGAGGGTCTTGTCGTGGGTCATTTCAGCGTCCTTGCTCATTCCGGTCGCTGGGCCGTCGAAGGGTGGTTCGACGCTTCGACGAGCTCAGCGACCGGGGTCGAAATGGTGGGTGGAGTGTCAGCGGGGGTCCGGGTCGTCCAGGTCGGTGGCGTCGTGGTGCGCCGCCTTGCCGAAGGTCGGGTTGTGCACCTCGCCGAGCGTGATGTGCACGGCCTGCTGGTCGGTGTAGAAGTCGATCGAGCGGTAGCCGCCCTCGTGCCCGAGACCCGAGGCCTTCACGCCGCCGAACGGCGTGCGCAGGTCGCGGACGTTGTTCGAGTTGAGCCACACCATGCCGGCCTCGACCGCCTGCGAGAAGTTGTGCGCGCGCTTCAGGTCGTTGGTCCAGATGTACGCGGCGAGCCCGTACTTGGTGTTGTTCGCCAGCGACAGGGCCTCCTCGTCGGAGTCGAACGGCGTGATCGCGACGACGGGCCCGAAGATCTCCTCCTGGAAGATGCGGGCGTCGGGCGACACGTCGGCGAACACGGTCGGCTCGACGAAGTTGCCCGTCTCGAAGCCGTCGGGGCGGCCGCCGCCCGCGACGAGGCGGGCCTCGCCCTTGCCGATCTCGATGTACGAGACGACCTTGTCGTAGTGCTCGGGGTGCACCAGCGCGCCGACCTCGGTCGCGGGGTCGTGCGGGAAGCCGACCTTGACGCGCTGGGCCTGTGCGGCGTACTTCTCGACGAACTCGTCGTAGACGGCGCGCTCGACGAGGATGCGCGAGCCCGCGGTGCAGCGCTCGCCGTTCAGCGAGAACACGCCGAAGATGGTGGCGTCGATGGCCGCGTCGAGGTCGGCGTCGGCGAACACGACCGCCGGGCTCTTGCCGCCGAGCTCCATCGACAGGCCCTTCAGGAACGGCGCGGCGTTGCCGAAGATGAGCTGTCCGGTCGAGCTCTCGCCCGTGAACGAGATCAGCGGGACCTCGGGGTGCTTCACCAGCGCGTCTCCGGCATCCTCACCCAGTCCGTTGACGAGGTTGAACACGCCCTTCGGCAGCCCGGCCTCTTCGAAGATGCCGGCCCACAGCGACGCCGACAGGGGCGTGAACTCGGCCGGCTTCAGCACGACGGTGTTGCCGGTCGCCAGTGCGGGACCGAGCTTCCACGACTCGAGCATGAAGGGCGTGTTCCAGGGCGTGATGAGCCCTGCGACGCCGATCGGCTTGCGGTTGACGTAGTTGATCTGGCGGCCGGGCACCTTGTAGGTGTCGTCGGCCTGGGCGACGATCAGGTCGGCGAAGAACCGGAAGTTCTCGGCCGCGCGGCGGGCCTGCCCGAGCGCCTGCGTGATCGGCAGGCCGGAGTCGAACGACTCGAACTCGGCGAGCTGCGCGTCGCGCGACTCGACGATGTCGGCGATGCGGTGGAGCACGCGCGACCGCTCGCGCGGCAGCATCCGCGGCCATGGTCCCTCGGTGAACGCGCGTCGCGCGGCGGCGACGGCGCGGTCGATGTCGGCCTTCTTGCCGGCGGCCGCCTGCAGGTACACCTCATTCGTGACGGGATTGAGCACGTCGAACGTGTCGCCGTCGGCCGAGTCGACGAACTCGCCGTCGATGTAGTGCTGGATGCGGGTCGGCAGGTTCTCCGGGGTGTGCCCCGAGATCGCAGCGTTCTGCGTGGTGGTGGTGTCGGTCATGAAAGGTCTCCTTCTTCGGCGACGGGTCGTTGGTGGACGTGGTGCCGCGCATCGAGGAACGCGTCCATCGTGCGCCAGCGGTGATTGCGGGCGGCCAGCTCGATGTCGAGCGGATCCGCTCCGGATCGGATGAGGTCGAGGATCTCGGTGTGCTCCTCCACGGAGTGCCGCGCGCGGCCGGGCACGAACGCGAACGTGGAGTCGCGCAGTCCCGACAGCCGCGACCAGCCCCGGTGGACGAGATCGAGGATGTGCGGGTTCGGACACGGCTCGAAGAGCACCGAGTGGAACTGCTGGTTGAGCTGCGTGAAGCTGTGCGCGTCGAAGTGATCGAGCAGAGCCTGCATCCGCCGGTTGATGGCCTCGGCGCGGTCGAGGTCGCCCCCCTCCAGCCACGGTGCCGACAGGGCGGTGGCGGAGCCTTCGACGAGGCCGAGCGTCTGCATCGTGAAGACGTACTCGCTCTCGTCGACGACCGCGACCCGCGCACCGACATTGCGCTCGAAGGTCACGAGCCCCTCGGCCTCGAGGCGGCGGATGGCCTCGCGCACCGGGACGACGCTCATGTCGAGGCTCTCGGCGATCGGACCGAGGACCAGCCGGTACCCGGGGCTGAACTCGTGGCGCGCGATGCGCTCGCGCACCCATTCGTACGCGCGCTGCGACTTGCTCGCGCCGCCGATCACGGCATCGATGCTCACGTCCGGGCTCCCGCGCGTTCCGCCTCGAAGCGGGCGCGCCACTCGCGGTTCATCGGGAACAGTCCGTCGACGGGATGCCCCTCGGCGACGCGCGCGGCGATCCACGCGTCCTCGTCCTCCTGGGCGAGGGCCGCGTCCGCGACCTCTGCGGCGATCGCCGGCGGGATCACGATGACTCCGTCGGAGTCGCCGACGATCACGTCGCCGGGCTGCACCGTGGTGCCGCCGCACGCGATGGTGAGGTCGGCGTCCCACGGGACGTGCTTGCGACCGAGGACCGCGGGGTGGGCGCCGGAGGTGTAGACCGGGATGCCGACCGCGGCGACGGCTGCAGCATCCCGCACCCCTCCGTCGGTGACGACGCCCGCGGCCTTCTGCGCGTTCGCTCGGATGGCGAGGATGTCGCCGAGCGTGCCGGACCCGGCTTCGCCGCGTGCCTCGATCACGATGACCTCGCCCTCGGCGACGGCGTCGAAGGCGCGCTTCTGCGCGTTGAAGCCGCCGCCGTGGCTCTCGAAGAGGTCTTCGCGATTGGGGACGAAGCGCAGCGTGCGGGCCGTTCCGACGAGCTTCGCGTCGGGATGCAGCGGACGGACGCCGTCGATCGTCACGTTGTTGAGGCCGCGCTTGCGCAGCTGCGCCGAGAGCCCGGCGACCGGCACGGCCT
>DATEOM010000562.1:0-11620 GCA_035274105.1 Microbacterium sp. | reverse complement strand
CGACAGCGACGTGACGCCCCGCCCGGCGAGCGGCACGAGGTCGGTCGCCTCGAGCGCCCGTGCGACCGCGTCGTCGTCGTCGGCTTCGGCGGGCGTGCGCGCCCACGGCGCGCGGCCCATGCGCACGACCTGCTCCACGGTGAAGGGGAACGACACGGCGTTCTGCTGCAGCAGCACCGCGCGCTGCTGCGCGAGAAGGCGGGGACGGATGCTGTCCAGCGGCGTCTCGTCGAGGCTCACGTCGCCGGCGTCCGGCGTGATGTCGCCTGCGAGCACCCCGAAGAGCGTCGACTTGCCGGCTCCGTTGGGGCCGACGAGAGCGTGGAGCTCCCCGGCGCGGACGTCGATCCCCGCCTCCACCAGCACAGGCCGCGCGGCGCCGGCCGGCGTCACGGTCACGCCCCAGGCGCTGAGCCGCACGGGCCCCGGAGCAACGGCGACCGGCGGAGCCGCAGCATCCGTCATCGCGTTCATCCCCAGCCTCCCGCCTTGCGGCGCGTGCGCAGCAGCAGCCACAGGAAGAACGGGCCGCCGACGAGCGACGTGATCATGCCGATCGGCAGGTCGGCGAGGGGCACCGCGGTGCGGGCGATGAGGTCCGCGACGGCGATGAGGAGAGCGCCGCCGAGGGCGCTCGTGATCATCAGCGGCAGGTGCGCGGGTCCGATCGCCATGCGCATGAGGTGCGGCACCACGAGCCCGACGAAGCCGATGATCCCGGCGAACGCGACCGCCGCGCAGACGAGCAGCGCGACCATCACGATCACCACGACGCGCAGCAGCTCCACGCGCACGCCGAGGTGTCGTGCGGTGCGCTCGCCGAGGGCGAAGAGGTCGAGGCGGTGCGCGACGAACACCGCGGCGGCGACGCCGATCGCGACGAGCGGTGCGACGAGGGCGATGTTCTGCCACAGCGCGCCGTTGAGGCTGCCGAGCTGCCAGAAGACGATCTGCTCCCGTGTCGAGGTCGTGCCGAGGAAGGTGAGGAACGCGAGGCCCGCGCCCGCGATGGCGTTGATCGCGATGCCGGTGAGCAGCAGCGTCACGACCTCGGTGCGACCGCCGGAGCGACTGATGAGGTACACCGAGAACACCGCGACGAGTCCGCCGATGAACGCGAACGCGGGGGTCGTCCACATGCCGAACACCGCGACGCCGAACGTGAGGCTCGCGGCCGCGCCGAACGCCGCACCCGACGAGACGCCGACGACGCCGGCGTCCGCGAGCGGGTTGCCGAAGATCGCCTGCATGAGCACGCCCGACACGGCGAGGGCAGCGCCGACGAGCAGCCCCAGCACGATGCGGGGGAGCCGGATGTCGAGGATCACTCCGGCGGCGGTCGACGCCTCGGGCGCCCACGACGTGTCGAGGCCGACCGCCTGCAGCAGCACGCCGATCACCTGGGTCGGGGTGAGCCAGTACTGCCCGAGGCCGAGCGACACGATCACGACGACCACGATCGCAACCGACAGTCCTACCGTGACGAACGCGAACCGGCGCGCACGATGCGTCGTCGGCACCTCGGTGACGACCTCTGCGGTGGCGTCCTCCGCCGCCTCCAGGGTGGCCGTCACGATGCGGGCCCTGCGGCCGGCGTCGATCCCGCCGTCGACGCCGGGGCGTACACCGCGCGCGCCAGCGCCCGGATGACCTCGGCTGTGCGCGGCCCGAAGCTCAGGATCTCGGCATCCGCCATGTCGACCACGCGGCGATGCTCACCCGCCGGCGTCTGCTGCAGCGCAGGAATCCGCTCGAGCAGCCCGTCGACCCCGCCCACCGAAGCGAGCCCGTCGGTCATCATGACGACGACGTCGGGTTGCGCCGCGACCAGCGCCTCGGCGGTCATGGGCTTCATGCCTTCCCAGCCGATCTCGCTCGCGACGTCCACGCCGCCGACCGCCTCGATGAGCGAGTCCGCCCCGGAGTCGCGGCCGAAGATGTAGTAGACGTTGGCGCTGCCCCGCACGTACAGGAAGAGCATGCGCGGACGATCGGATGCTGCCGCCGGCGCGATCTCGGACACCTCGGCGCTCGCCGCCGCGACGTCGGCATCGAGCCGTGCCGCGAGTGCATCGCCCCGATCGGATACGCCCAGGGCAGAAGCGATCTCCGAAACGAGGTCGGTCACCGTGTCGGCGCGCCGCTCGCTCGAGACGACCACGACGGCGATGCCCGCGTCACGCAGCTGCTGGCGCACCTCCTTCGGGCCGATCGAGGTGTCGGTGAGCATCACGGTCGGCGCGAGCTCGAGGATCGCCTCGGCGTTGAGCGTATGACCCGACTTCGTCACGACGGGAAGGTCCTCGGTGCCGTCGAACGACGTCGACGAGTCGCGTCCGACGACCGCGTCGCCGAGGCCCAGTCCGAAGACGGTCGCGGCGATCGTGCCCGAGATGTCGACGGGCAGGATGCGGCTGACGTCGGTGATCTCGACCGCGCGGCCCTCAGCATCCGTCACGGTCACCGGGAGGTCGGGAACGTCGTCGTCCGCCACGGGTTCGATCGCGTGCGACGCCAGGCAGGCCGTGGAGGGTCCGGTCGTGGTGCGGGGGTCCTCGGCGAGATCCAGTGACGCGAGGGGCACGGATGCTGCGGGGCAATCCACGTCGACGGCATCGGCGGCCGGGGCGGCGCAGCCGGCGAAGGCGACGGCGGCGAGGAGCAGAGCGATCCCGCCGGCGAGGCGCGCCGAACCGCGACGAGAAGGGGATGTGCGAAGCATTAGGTGAGCCTTACCTTAGGCTTGACGTCGGCTGCGAGAGTGCCTTACGTTCAGTTGAGCTTAGGTTAGCCAAACCTAAGTGAATAACCCGAATCGCACTGATGCGCCGGCGCGCCTCGGCGTGCGCGGCGCCGGAGACACCCGTGAATACGCAGCCGTTCCTGGATCGCAGTCGCGCGAGCATCGCCGCGCTCCTCGCCTTCCTGCTCGTCGTGGCAGGAGCCCTCACCGCCGTCCCGGCCTTCGCCGCCGGACCTTCCGTCTCGGCCACGCAGGCCCCCCGAGCGGGCGGCACGATCACCGTGACCGGCTCCGGCTTCTCAGGTGTCGCGCCCGGCGTGTACGTCGGAGTCGGCCCGGCCGGCCTCAGCGGCTTCTACGGCGGCTCGATGGGCGACGTCGTCTGGGTGTCGCCAGGCAACGCCGAGGGCTCGACCGGCGCGGGCCGCACTGCGCCGATGACCGCCGACGGTGCGTTCAGCGTCCAGGTCACCGTGCCCGCGCACACCGACGGCGCGCAGTATGCGGTGTACACCTCGAAGGCGCACGGCGGCGGCATGACCGATCCGAGTCAGAACGCGACGACCGCCGTCGCCTGGGAGCCGCTCCCGGCAGTGGCGACGACCACGACCCTGACGGTCGACCCGGCCGCGTCGAGCCTGGCCGGCGCGGACTTCACGCTCGGCGCGACCGTCGAGCCCGCAGCATCCGGAACCGTCGCGTACTTCAACGGCGGCACGCAGCTCGGCACCGCCGCCGTCGGCTCGTCCATCACGGCGAGCATCGCGGCCGCCGGCACGGCGCAGCTCAAGGCCGTCTTCACGCCGGCCGACACCGCCGCCTTCACCGGGTCGACCTCATCGATCGTCTCGTACGAGATCGCCGCGCCGCCGGTCGAGCCGGAGCCTGAGCTCCCCACGCCGACCGTGACCGTGTCGAAGACGACCGGACTGAACCCTGACGGCGAGACCGTCACCGTTTCGGGTTCGGGGTTCGTCCCGAATGCGCCGGCCACCGACGGCACTCGGCCGCCGCTCGCGGGTAAGTTCGGCGGCTCGTACATCGTCTTCGGCAAGTTCCTCGACGTGTGGGCTCCTTCTTCGGGGGCGCCGACGTCGGCACGGCCCGGCATCGACACGAAGTGGGGTGTGCACGCGGCCGATGTCGCGTCCATCGGCGGCGCTGCGCGCGGGGCGATCGCGATCGCTGCCGACGGCACGTTCGAGACGACGCTGACCATCTCGCGCACAGAGGCATCCGCGCTGCTCACCGGGAACTACGGCGTCTACACCTACTCAGGCGCTGGGGCGAAATACGCCGCGTTCGAGACCTACACCCCCATCACATTCGCCGAGCCCGCTCCGGTGCCGTCGCTGGCGGTCTCGAAGACCACGGGGCTCGACCCCGAGGGCGACACGATCACCATCACGGGTACCGACTACAGCACCGCGGGCAAGGCGATCTACGGGCCGTCGGCGGGGCAGCCTGCCGGCGTGTACGCGCAGGTCGGCTGGCTCAAGGAGACGTGGCGTCCCTCGGCAGGTGCGGTCTCGGGCGACCGGTCGAACGCCTACTCGGTCTGGGCACAGGGCGTGCAGGCGCAGGCGCCGTACCTCAAGTGGACCGACAACGGCGACGGCACGGCGGACTTCACGTGGACCGTCGAGATCGACGAGGCGACCCTCGAGGCGAAGCATCTCGAAGGTGCGACCCTCGCCGTGTTCACCGTCGGCGCCGGCGGCGTCGTCCAGGCGGTCAATGAGCTCGCCGTGCCCATCGCCTTCGCGGACCCGACGCCGGTTCCGGCCGTCGACGTGACGGTGACGGATGCCTCGGCCACCGCCGGCGCGACCGTCGAGGTCGCCGCCGAGAACCTCGGTGACGTCACCGGCGCCTACGCCGCCATCATCGTGAAGGGCGCCGAATCGGCGGTGACGGCGGGCGACGGCTTCGCGGCCATGCAGTATGTGCGCCCGATCTCGGGTGGCTCGTTCACGGTCGACCTCGTCGCGCCCGCGGCCAAGCTCGACCGCACGAAGCAGTACGAGGTGATCGTCTGGCGCCAGCACACGCTTCCGGGCGCCGACACGATCTACGCGCGCGGCGACGTGCCGTTCACCGCGGACGACTGGACGAAGCTCTTCCCGAACGTCACGCCGCCTACCGACCCGCAGCCGCCGCTCGAGCCGGGGACCCCGGTGGCCCCGCCGGCGACGGTGCAGGGCGGCTCGCTCTCGTGGGCGATCTCGTCGAGCTTCGCGAGCTACATCACCGGCAGCATCGCGCACGGCAGCATCGCCGTGACGGGCGGCGCGACGCGCGCCGGTGGGCTGTTCCAGTTCGGCCAGGCGACCGGCAGCACCTATGACGCGGCGACCGGCACGGGCACCGTCTCGTACACCGGGTCGGTGCGCTTCACGGGCCACGGCGGCATCCTCGACGTCACGATCGCGAACCCGCAGGTGCGCGTCACGTCGGCGAACGCGGCGACGCTGTATGTCACGAGCGGGGGCTCCCAGGTCGCGTTCGCGAACCTCGACCTCAGCGCCGCGGTGCGTGTCACCGCGAACGGCACGGTCTCGTACTCGCGGGTGCCCGCCACGCTGACGGCGGCCGGACGCAGCCAGGTGTTCCAGGGCTACACGACCGAGCTCGACCCGCTGGCGTTCACGATCGGCGTCGCGGCGGCCGCGCCGGCGGGCTCCACCGGCACCGTCGCGGCGGCTCCCGCGTCGACCGCGCGCACGACCTCGCTCCCCGCGACGCCCCCGGCGTCGACGGGCATCGACCTCGACGACGACACCCTCGCCGCGCTGCAGAAGGGTGAGCCGGTCACGGTCACCGCGTCGGGCTTCACCCCGAACGAAGAGGGCATCCAGGTCGTCGTGTACTCGACGCCGACGCTCCTGGGCGAGGTGACGGCGGATGCCTCGGGCAACGCCACCTGGACGGGTGCGCTGCCCGCCACCCTCGCCGACGGCGAGCACACCCTGACGTTCCAGGGGTCGGTGGACCGCGGCATCCGATTCACCCTCGCCCGTGCGGCGATCGCGACCGGCTGCGTCGTCGACGCCGCGAGCCTGAACTGGGGCTTCAAGGAGAGCTTCCGCACCTACATCGAGGGCATCGCCGCCGGCGGCTGGGAGCTGACCGACGTCGCGTACGAATACCCCGAGTTCGTCTGGACCGCGGGCACGGGAGCGGTGGATGCTGCGACCCGCACCGGTCTCGTCACCTATGGCGGCAGCATCCGCTTCACCGGTCACCAGGGTGCGCTCGACACGACGCTGGCGAACGCCCGCGTGGAGCTCGCGGGCGATACCGGGTACCTGGTGTTCGACGTCAGCGGCACGACCCAGGCGGGTGAGCCGGTGACGGCCGCGGGCATCCGGTTCGCGGAGTTCGCGCTGCCCGACCTCGAGGTCACTGACGACGGGCTCGTTCTCGACGCGCTGCCGGCGACCCTGACGGAGGCCGGCGCCGCCGCCTTCGGCACGTACGCGGCCGGCGACGAGCTCGACCCGGTCTCGGCGGTGCTGCCGGTCGCGACGGACTGCGCGGTCGCTGCAGCGCCGGTCGAGGCCGAGGCGCCCGTGGCCGAGGCCGCCGAGACCCAGGCGCTGGCCGTATCGACCGACCAGACGACAGCGCCGGTGTGGCCCTGGGCGCTCGTGGGGATCGCCCTGGCACTCGGGATCGGCGCCGTGGTCTGGATCGTGGTCTCCCGCCGCCGTGCGACGGCCGGCGGCGACGGAGACCAGACGGCCGGCTGACCACCGGTTCGTCACCCCGGCGGCGTCCCGCTCTCGGCTTCCGAGCGGGGCGTCGCCGTTTCTCGCGCGCTGCCCGACGCGCGGATCATGTGCTCTCGCCGAAATGACATGATCGGCGCGTATGGAACGTGTGCGTTCGGCGAGAGCACACGAAGCGTGCATCACCCGCTGGCGCGATCCCCGTCGCCGGGTGGGACAATGGGTGCATGCCCGAGCACAGCCAGGACCGCATCGAGACCGTGCGCGTGCGACGGGCGCCGAAGATCTCCGTCTTCCTGATCGTCGGCGCACTGGTCGGCGTCTTCGTCGCGATGATCCTCACGTTCGCCTTCAACGGCACGGCTGAGGTGAGCCCCAACACCGGCGTCCTGTACTCGCAGGGTCAGGTGTTCGGCTTCCTGACGCTCATCTGCGCTCCCATCGGCCTCGCCCTCGGCGGCATCCTCGCGCTCATCCTCGACCGCCGCTCGCGGCGCCGCACCCACGAGGTCGCGGTCGATCACGAGCAGGTGCACGTCGACCCGGAGCCCGGCACCAACGGCCACGGCCCCGCCCACTGAGCTACGGGGCCGCGCTGAGCCCGGCGGCTACGCCAGCTCGGCGATGATCGGATGGATCGCGGCGTCGAAGGCCGCGACATCCCCCCGCAGCCCGTCGGTGACGGCGATCGTGAGCGAGCCGATCCACCACACGCCGCGCTGATTCAGCGGCAGCACCTGCACGTTGAGCTCGAACGAGTGCGCCCGGCGGCCGACCTGCCGCTCGTGCTCGGCGATCGCCCCCGCGTAGGCCCGGTACGCGGTGCCCGTGCTGTGCGACGCCTCTTTGCGGTACCGTGCGTTCGCCGACTGCGCGAATGCCAGCGCCTCGACGGCGTGCGGCTCGAACGCCGCCCGCAGCTCGTCGCACCCCTCGGTCGGCAGAGCCAGCGCGGTGTCGAATCCCTCGACGAGATCGAGCGGAACCGGTGACGGATGCGCCTGCGGCTCGACGGTCATCGCCCAGAACTCGCGCCACTGCCGCTCGAGCAGCGCCTGTGCCTCTTCGGACCGGTCGTTGGCGCGCGGAGGGATGCCACGCAAGTGCGGCAGCTCCTCCGGAGAACGGATGCCGAGCACCTGACGCAGGTAGAGGGCGAGAAGAACCGGCTGACCAGCGTCTTCGCGGATCAGCCACTCCGGAGCACCGGCGCCGCCCATGCGGCCATTGTAGATCCGGCCATCGACGTCGCGGCGGGTCAGGAGAGGAAGGGCGGAGATGGATGCTGCGCCCCCGGCGTAACAGCGAAGGCCCCCGGCGTCCGTCCAGGTGGGGCGCCGGTAGGCTGGTAGCCGTGGCCTCATCCGAACGCGATGCCCCCTCCCGCCCCGAACAGCCCGTGAACCCGTACGCGGCCGCGGGCGTCGACACCGCCGCCGGCGACCTCGCCGTCGAGCTGATGAAGTCGGCGGTGCGGCGCACCCACGGCCCGGAGGTGCTCGGAGGCGTCGGCGGCTTCGCCGGCCTCTTCGACGCGGCCGCGTTCAAGGCCTACGACAAGCCGCTGCTGGCCACCAGCACCGACGGCGTCGGCACGAAGGTCGCCATCGCGCAGGCCATCGACAAGCACGACACCATCGGCCAGGACCTGGTGGGCATGGTCGTCGACGACATCGTCGTGGTGGGCGCGAAGCCGCTGTTCATGACCGACTACATCGCGTGTGGCAAGGTCTTCCCCGAGCGCATCGCCGACATCGTCCGGGGCATCGCCGAGGGCTGCTCGGCCACCGGCACCGCCCTCGTCGGCGGCGAGACCGCCGAGCACCCGGGCCTGCTGGGCGTCAACGACTACGACGTCGCGGGCGCTGCGACCGGTGTCGTCGAGGCCTCGCGCGTGCTGGGCGCCGAACGGGTGCGCGAGGGCGACGTCGTCCTGGCGCTCGCGAGCTCGGGCCTCCACTCCAACGGCTACTCCCTGGTGCGCCACATCGTGGCAGGCTCCGGCATCCAGTACGGCGACAACGCCGCCGACTTCGGCACGACGTGGGGCGAGGCCCTGCTCGAGCCGACCCGCCTCTACACGCTGCCGCTGCTGCGCCTCATCGAGGCGACGGGCGATGCCGTGCACTCCCTCAGCCACGTCACCGGCGGCGGCATCGCCGCGAACCTCGCGCGTGTGCTCCCGCAGGGCACGTGGGTCGAGGTCGATCGCTCGACGTGGTCGCCCTCGCCGGTGTTCCGGGTCCTCGCCGACCTCGGCGACCTCGAGCTCGAGGCGACCGAGGGCACGTGGAATCTCGGCATCGGGTTCCTCGCGGTCGTTGCCTCCGACAAGGCCGAGGCCGCAGCATCCGCTCTCTCCCGTGAAGGGATCGCGACGTGGCAGGTGGGTGTCGTGCACACCGGCGACCGCCCCGCCGACGGCCACTGGGAGCAGGGCGCCAAGGGCGTCGACGGCGGCGCCGTGCGCCTCGTCGGGTCGTACGCAGATCACACGGCTCGCTGAGCCGGGTCCGAACAGCAGGAGCTAGCAACACCCATGTGCGGAATCGTCGGAATGGTGGGCCGCGGGTCCGTCAACCAGGAGATCTACGACTCCCTCCTCCTCCTTCAGCACCGCGGCCAGGACTCCACGGGCATCTCGACCGCTGAGCGCAACGGCGTCGTGCACATGCACAAGGTCAAGGGGCAGGTGCGCGAGTCGTTCCGCACGCGTGACATGCGCGCGCTCCTCGGCGAGATCGGCCTCGGTCACGTGCGCTACGCGACCAAGGGCACGGCCTCGAACGAAGAAGAGGCGCAGCCCTTCTACGTGAACGCGCCGTACGGCATCGTGCTGGTGCACAACGGCAACCTCACGAACACGCGCGAGCTGACGCAGGAGCTGTTCCACAAGGACCGCCGTCACCTCAACACGTCGTCCGACACCGAGCTGCTCGTCAATGTGCTCGCGAACGAGCTGCAGTCGTCGATCTCCGGTCTCGAACTCGATCCCGACCAGGTGTTCCAGGCCGTGTCGCGCGTGCACGAGCGCGTCGAAGGCTCGTACGCGGCGATCGCGCTGATCGCCGGCTACGGCCTGCTCGCGTTCCGCGACCCGTTCGGCATCCGTCCGCTCATCCTCGGCACGCGCAAGCACGAGGACGGCCACTACGAGTGGGTCGTCACGAGCGAGTCGCTGGTGCTCGAGAACGGCGAGTTCGAGGTCGTGCGCGACGTCGACCCGGGCGAGGCCGTCTTCATCGACCTCGAGGGCAATCTGCACACGAAGCAGTGCGCCACCGACGCCCAGCTTGTGCCGTGCTCGTTCGAGTACGTGTACCTCGCGCGCCCCGACTCGGTGATGAACGGCATCTCGGTCTACGAGGCGCGCCTGCGCATGGGCGACCGCCTGGCCGACACCATCGCGAAGTACACGCCGAAGGAAGCGATCGACGTCGTCATGCCGATCCCCGACTCGTCGCGACCCGCCGCCATGCAGGTGGCCCGCAAGCTCGGCGTCGAGTACCGCGAGGGCTTCTACAAGAACCGCTACGTCGGCCGCACGTTCATCATGCCGGGTCAGGCGGTCCGCAAGAAGAGCGTGCGCCAGAAGCTCAACGCCATGTCGAGCGAGTTCAAGGGCAAGAACGTGCTCCTCATCGACGACTCCATCGTGCGCGGCACGACGTCGAAGGAGATCATCCAGATGGCACGGGATGCCGGAGCCAAGAGCGTCACGTTCGCCTCGGCCGCGCCGCCCGTGCGCTACCCGCACGTGTACGGCATCAACATGCCGTCGCGCCACGAGCTCGTCGCCCACGGCCGCACGATCCCCGAGATCGCGGACGAGCTCGGCGCCGACTTCGTCGTCTACCAGGAGGTCGAAGACCTCAAGGCCGCGATCCTCGAGGGCTCCGACGTCGACGACCTCGACATGAGCTGCTTCGACGGCCGCTACATCACCGGCACCGTCACCGACGAGTACCTGGCCTGGGTCGAGGGCTCGCAGGAGTCCTGACGTCCTCCCCGGCGTCGGCCCGGCTCCCCTGCGTCACCCCGGGCCGAGGCATCCGTCCGCTCGCGCAGCGCCCTTCGCGGGCCGCAACACGCCGGATGTCTCGAGTGATCCCGCGTGTTGCGGCCCCTGAAGCCAGCCCACCGTCACGCCAGCGCGCGGCGCCACCGTTCGCGGGTCGCGACACGCGGGGTGTGTGCGGTGATTCCGCGTGTTGCGGCCCCTGAAGCGGGGCGTCGGCCGCGGGCCGAGGCATCCGTTCCCGCCCGTAGGGTGGATAGGTGAAGTCGTCCCCTGCCCGCCCGCTCTGGCAGGGAAGGACCCTCGCGCTCGTCGGGATCGTGCTGTTCGCGTTCTCGCTGCGCTCGGCGGTCGCCTCGCTGTCGCCCCTCTACGACCACATCGCCGCGGACTTCGCCGTCCCGCCGGCGGTCATCGGGCTCATCGGCACGGCGCCGCCCGTGTGCTTCGCGATCTTCGGTCTGCTGACGCCCGCGCTCGAGCGCCGCTTCGGGCTCGAGCGCCTCGCGGTCGCGGCGATGGCGGTCGTGACGCTCGGGCTGATCGCGCGCAGCTTCGCGCCGAGCTGGGGGCTGCTGCTCGCCGGCACCGCGCTGGTGTTCGCCGCGGTCGGCACGGGCAACATCCTGCTGCCGCCGCTCGTGAAGCGCTACTTCCCCGATCGCATCGGGCTGATGACGACGATCTTCTCCACCACGATGGCGGTCTCGACCTTCCTTCCGCCGCTCATCGCGGTTCCGATGGCGGATGCTGCGGACTGGCACTTCTCGCTGGGCCTCTGGGCCGTCTTCGCCCTGGTGGCGATGATCCCGTGGATCGGTCTCGCGCTGCGCCACCGTGCCGCGCAGGCTGCGAAGGACGACGACCTCGAGGAGCCGAGCCCGCAGGCGTTCGGCCGCATGTGGCGGATTCCGCTCGCGTGGGCGCTGCTCGTCGCGTTCGCCGTGTCGAGCACCATCGCCTACACGTCGTTCGCCTGGATGCCGAAGCTGCTGGTCGACATCTCGGGCGTCAGCCCGGTGACCGCGGGAGCGCTGCTGTCGCTCTTCGGATTCATGGGCCTGCCGGCATCTCTCGTCGTGCCGCTGCTGGTCACGCGCTGGAATGCGACGCGTCTGCTCTTCGGCG